>NZ_WAAS01000150.1:0-15745 GCF_008806585.1 Micromonospora sp. AMSO12t | reverse complement strand
CGGGAGCGGCGGTGGTGGGTGCCGGACCGCGCAGCGGGTCGGGCAGCGCGCCCCCGGTGGCGGCGAGGGCCACCCCGCCCGTGAGGGCGAGGGCGGCACCGGCCAGCGCGGCGCGGACGCCGAACCCCGCGAGGGCGGGACGGCGGCGCGGCTCCGGCCGGCCGGGCGGGTTGCCGGCCCGGGCCAGCCGGTAGGCCCGTACGGCCGCCTCCTCACCGGCCAGTTCGTCGGCGTGGGGCGTGGCGCGGACCGCCGTCAACAGCGACGTGAGGGACTGCGGGCCGTCCTGCGGGTCGAGGACAGGGCCGTCGAGCAGCCGCTCGACGGTTTCCTGGTCCATCCGGTGTGCGTTCATCTCGTGTCCCTCAGCGCCACGGGCCGTCGGGCCGTCACACGGGTCGGGTGTGACGTCCGACAAGTGCCGGGCCGGGACCGACCGGTCCGCCCATGGTCCTGACACGCCGCGACCGCCTCGCGCAGGATGCCCGGACGCCGGGTTTCCGCCAGCGGTTGCCGATTCGTCCGGTGCGCGGTGCACTGAATCACATGGGTGTGATCAAGGTGGGCACGTCGTCCTGGGCGGACCAGATGCTGCTGCGCTCGGGCTGGTACCCCCGCGCGGCCAACACCCCGGCCGGTCGGCTCGACTTCTACGCCGGGCGCTTCCCGCTGGTCGAGGTGGACACCTCCTACTACGCGGTGCCCGTGCCGGAGACGACACGAGGCTGGGTGGACGCCACGCCCGAGGGCTTCACCTTCGACGTCAAGGCGTTCAGCCTCTTCACCGGTCACCCGACACCGGTGGCGGCGCTGCCCCGCGACCTGCGCCCGGCCGGCGGCCCGAGCCGGATCCGGCGTCGGGACCTTCCCGCGGCCGCGTACGACGAGCTGTGGGACCGGTTCCGGGCGGCGCTGGACCCGATCGCGGCGGCCGACCGGCTCGGCGCGGTCCTGCTCCAGTTTCCGCCGTGGCTGGCCCGTGGGGCCGCCGCCGAACGGCGCATCGCCGAGCTGGCGGAGCGGTGCCAGCCGTGGCGGGTCGCCGTCGAGCTGCGCCACGCGTCCTGGTTCGACGGCACCGCCGCGCTGGACACGCTCGGGTTCCTGCGGGAGCGCGGGCTGTCGTTCGTCTGCGTCGACATGCCGCAGGGGCACGCCTCGTCGGTGCCGCCCATCCTGTTCGCCACGGCGGAGCTGGCGGTCGTCCGGTTCCACGGCCACAGCACCGCCTGGGAGACCGGGGACAAGCAGGAGAAGTTCCGCTACGCGTACGGCGACGAGGAACTGCGCCGCTGGTCGGAACTCCTGGTCGAGCTGGCCGGGCAGGCGGGGGAGCTGCACGCGCTGTTCAACAACTGCTGCGGCGACCAGGCCCAGCGTGACGCGGCCCGACTCGCGGAACTGCTCGGGGTCCGCCCGGCGGGACGCGACCGGGCGGGAGCCGGTTCGCCCTCCTGAGCACCCACCGGCCCCACCCGGGATCGTCGGCGCGGCGCCAGGTTTCCCCGCCGGCCGCCCGGGTACCGGCGGGGGCGTGAGCGACGGAAGGGGACGCGGTGATGGGTGAGCAGCGGCAGGAGCACCCCGGGGAGGCGACGCCCGGCGTACCGGGGGACGCGGCGGCGCGCGAGACCCGGGAGGCGCAGGAGGCGCACGGCGGCAGCATGGCGCCCGCTCTGGTGGACGACACCGGTCACCCGGTGACGGCGGACCCCGCCGAGGTCGCCGACGAGGACACCGCCGGCGGCTGACCCCGTGACGCGGGGTCCAATTCCGTGGACCGGGGCCGGTGCCCTCCGGGATGATCGCCGGATGGCGGCAACCTCCCGTGCGCTCCTGCGCTGGCAGTTCGACCTGACGTGGTCGCTGTTCGAGTACCACCTCGAGCGCCTCGACGCGACGGACTTCCTCTGGGAACCGGCCGAGGTCTGCTGGACGGTGCGTCGCGACCCCGCCGGCGGCTGGACACCCGACTGGGCCGACACCGAACCCGACCCCGTGCCGGTTCCGACCATCGGCTGGCTGTCCTGGCACATCGGCTGGTGGTGGACGGTGACCATGGACCATCTCGGGGGACGGCCAGCACGGCAGCGCACCGACGTGCGATGGCCGGGCGCGGGCGAGCCGACGGTCGCCTGGCTGCGGGGCCTGCGCGCCGAGTGGCTGGGGCACCTCGACCGGCTGACCGACGCCGACCTCGACGGCACCGCGCCGTTCCCGTGGCAGGACGACCCGGGCCACACGGTGGCGCACATGCTCGCCTGGGTCAACGCCGAGCTGATGAAGAACGCGGCCGAGATCGGTCAGCTCCGGCTGCTGCGGGCGGCGGGGCGCGCCTGACCGCCGGGCTCTTCGGCGGGGGCGGTCCCGTCCGCGCGGCTCGGCGTCCAGGTCGAGGAACCACGCCTCGTGCAGCCCCGTGCCGGGGCGTGCCGGTCAGGAACGTCGGCCCCTGGTCCGCAGCGCGTCCTCCGTCCGCTCCTCGACGTCGGCGGCGTCGGGGAAGGACCGTCGGGCCGGCGCCGGGTCGGGCGGCGCGCCGGGGCCCGCCGGCCGCGTGGGTGTCGGTTCGACCGGGCCGAAGCCGTGCCGGCCGGCGGGGCCGGACGGTCCCGCCGGCTCGTCGGCCCGCCGCTCCCCGCGCCGCCCTTCCGGCACGGCGGTCTCCTCGCTGCCCTCGTTCATGGGGTCGTGCTCAGCGACGCCCCACGGCGCCTCCACGTCCATGCCGTCCCTGGTCACCCAGGGCGTGGTCGCCTCCGGTGCGCGTCGGCCCCCGCCGCGTCCCTCTCCTGCCGTCATGACCACCTCGCTGCTCGGTCCGCCGGTACCGGCCCCGAATGCCCGTCACCGGGGCGGTCATGCCTCGCCGGCGCCCCGGGGCCGCGGTGCCGGTACGGGTGGGGACGCGCGCAGCGGCGCCCCGCCGCCGAGGAGTCGGCGGGACGCCGTCCGGCGACACGTCGTCAGCAGCGGCCGGACTTCGCCATCCGCTTCTGCCTGGTCCCGCCCATCGCCATGAGCGCGCCCATCCCCTTCGGGGCGTTCCGCATGCCGCCGATGCGCCCGAACATCCCCCGGAACACCTCGCCGGGCTTCTGCTGCTCGCCCATGTACGCGGTCATCACGATGAGCGCCCCGGTCATCGCCGGGACAGCCCACTGGAGCATCCGCATCTGCCGCTGGCACGACGCCACGTTCGACGGCGTGTGCGAGTTCGGCTCGGTGACCCCCTCGACCGCCGGGCCGCCCGCCTTCTCCAGCTTCATGCCGAGCAGTCGGCTGTAGCCGGTCACCGCCAGCGCGCCGACCGTCAACGCCGTCTTCAGCGTGCTGGCCCGGGCCACCCCCGACTGGGCGGCCACCCGGGGGCTCTCCGTCACCAGTTCCCCGACGGCCCCCGCCAGGTGGGCGCCGATCGCCGCGGCGTTCACCGGGGTCCACCGGGCCCAGCCGGCCGAGGCCATCGGCAACCGCTGGGTCGAGTCGTTCATCTGTGCCGCCGCGCCGTTGACGCCGAACGCTCCCATCAGGGAGCCCCCGAACCAGGCCGCCAGGCCCAGGTCGTGCATCGAGCGCAGTGCGGTGTGCCGTTCGGACATCTGATCCCCTTCCACCGTGTCGGGCGGTGCGGCATACCCGCCGCCCGGCCGGCTAATCCCGCCCGTGACCTGCCGATATGCCGCGGCGGCACAGATACCGGACCCGGGGCGTCGTTGCCGGGGACGGGCCGGGAGGAGTCGTCGGGGCCGGCGCGGGTAGTTCGTCGGACGACCCGAGCGAGAGGGGAAGCGGATGTCGCAGCCCGAGGAGAGCCGGGAGAAGACCGCGTCGACCGACGCGGTGCTGATGCACCCGGACAACGATCCGCGCAGGACCACGGCGCAGGTGCCGCCGCCCGCCGAGCGCGGCGAGACCCGCGTGGAGCGGGACGGCGAGATGGTGCCCGTCGACACCGACGAGTGAGCGTCTCCGTCCCGGGCGGTGGTCGCGCCGCCCGGGACGCGTGCCGCAGCAGCCCGGCGCCGGTGTCACGTGACCGGGGGAGCGGCCCCGACGGGTCGCCCCGCTCGGTGCCGCGTCCCGCCCCGGGTCAGCGGGCCGGCAGGTCGGCGGCGAAGCGGGCCACCCGGGCCGCCAGCGGGCCGCTCGCGCGTACCCAGGTGAAGTGGTCCATCGGGGCGCCGGCCTGCGCCGGCGTGTAGCGCTCGCGCGCGACGGGCGCCGCGGCCAGCTTCGCGCACAGGTGGTCGACGGTCTCGTGCGGGGTGTACTGGTCGTCGTCGACGCTGACCGCGAGGACGGGGGTCCGCAGCGCCCGCACGGCCGCCTCGGCGTCCACCCCGTCCAGCTGCGGGAAGCGCCCGGTCCGCGCGGTGTACGCCCAGTCCCGGATGACCCCGCGCGCCTGCCGGCCGCCGAAGCCCCAGCCCGGCCAGACGCCGAGCAGCCGGGCGGTCGCCGCGATCCCCTGGGTGTACGGCAGGACGCCGTACCCGCGCAGGCCCGGGTAGCTGCGCCACCACGGTACGCCGACGGCGACCAGCGCCAGCCCGTCGACGTCGTGCTCGCCGTGCAGGGCGAGGTGCAGCAGCGCCGCCTGCCCGCCGAGGGAGTGCCCGAGCAGCAGCGTCCTGCGCCCGTCCCGCCGGGACTTGAGCGCCGCCAGCGCGGCGCCCACGTCGGCGGCCAGTTCCGGGTAGCCGTACCGGCAGGCGCGGCTCGGCTTCGGGGTGCTCTCCCCGGTGCCGCGCAGGTCGGCCACCGCCACGGCCAGGCCGGCGGCGCGCAGCGCGGCGGCGAACGGCCGGTAGTAGCGCGCCCGGACGCCCATCGCCGGCGTGATCAGCACCAGCGGGGCGTCGGCGACGCCCTCCGGATCCGGATACACCTGTAGCCCGATGCGGGCCCCGTCGACCTCGACGAACTCCTGCCGGTATTCCCCCGTCGCGTTCACCGGCCCAGGCTACGGCCCGAGGCTACCGACGGGTAACCGTGGGGTGGTGGGCGTCACGTCCCGGGCGACGACCGGGGGCCGCCCACCACCACCCTGCGCTACGCCACCGCCGGAGCGGGCCGGCCGACCGTGCTGACCGTGGCGTAGACCGTGCTCAGCTGCTCGGCGCAGCGCTTCCACGAGTACCGGTTGCGGATCCGGTCCAGCGCCGCCGTCGCGTACGCGAAGCGACGGACCTTGTCGGCGAGCAGCCGGCGGACCGCGGTGCCGAGGGCCCGGGGGTCCCGCGGCGGCACGAGGTCGCCGGTCAGGCCGTCTACCACGGTGTCGGCGATCCCGCCGACGTTCGTGCCGACGACCGGTACGCCGCACGCCATGCCCTCCAGCGGGGTGAGCCCGAACGGCTCGTACCAGGGGGCGGCCACCAGCAGGTCCGCCGAGCGGTACCACGGGGCCAGCTCCTCTCGGGGCAGCCCGCCCAGCAGCTTCACCCGGTCGGCGACCCCGCAGGACTCGGCGAGCGCGCGGAGCCGGCGGGCGAAGCCGTCCGCGGGGAGCAACTCCGCCGGCGGGCCGCCGACCACCACGCACTCGGCGTCCGGCACGGCCGGCAGCGCCCGGATGACGTCCTGGATGCCCTTGCGCTCCACCAGCCGGCCGACGGTGATGATCCGGGGGCGGGCCGGGTCGCGCGGGGCGACGGGCCCGTCGGGACGGAACAGCTCCTGGTCGACCCCGGCGGGGACCAGCGTCATCCGGGACCGGGGCACGCCGAGGCGGACCAGCTCGCCGACCTCGTCCTGGCACTGCACGATGATCCGGTCGGCGGCCCGGCCCAGGGCCCGCTCGTAGCCCACCCGGCCCGGTGGGCTGGTGTCCCGGGCGCCCTGCAACCGCCGCTTCACCGAGCCGAGGCTGTGGTACGTCAGCACCACCGGCACCCCGGTGCGCCGGCCGGCGTGCAGGGTGGCCAGCCCGCTCGTCCAGAAGTGGGCGTGCGCCACGTCCGGCGCCCAGCCGCCATCGCGCCACTGACCCGCCAGCCAGCGCCCGAACTCGCCCAGGTGCGGCAGCAGCTCGTCCCTCGGCACCCGCAGCGCCGGGCCGGCCGGCACCTGGCACACCCGGTAGCCGTCCGGGGTGACGACGGAGTCGGGCGGGACGGTGGAGTCCCGGCGGGTGTAGACGCGCACGTCGTGCCCCTCGCCGGCCAGCGCGGCGGCGAGCTCCGCCACGTGCGTGTGCTGACCGCCGGATTCCTCCACCCCTCCGACGGCGAGCGGACTGGCGTGCTCCGAGATCATCGCGATACGCATGTGCTTCCTCCATCGGCCGGCCCGTCGGCGGGGACCCGGTCGAGCCCCGGGGCGTCTCCTCGCCGCCTGGCGGACCCCGCCGCAGGAGTCCCTACCCCCGACCTTCCCTCCTAACCGCCGCCTGCCCGGCTCGTCCTGACGGAGTGTCCGTCGGGTGTGGAGCGGCCGGCGGGCGGCGGGGCGAACCACCCCACCGCCCGTGACCGCCCGGTCGCAGCCGGTCAGGACCGTTCGTCGTGGAGCATGCCCGGCCCGAAGACCTCGTAGGCGATGCGCTCCACCGGCACTCCCCGGCGCAGCAGGCCGCCCCGGACGGTGTTCATGAACGGCAGCGGCCCGCAGAGGTGCACGTGGGCGTCGGGGGAGAGGGGGATCAGCGCCGGGTCGACCCGGCCCGCGATGACCTCGGCGGTCACCCCGGCCAGTTCGCCGTCGGTGAGGTCCTCGTACCAGAGGGCGGTGCGCAGGTTGGGCAGCGCGGCGTGCAGGCGCGGCAGTTCACCGCGGAACGCGTGGGCCGCGCCGGCCCGGTCGGCGTGCACCAGCACCACCGGACGCTCCGGTTCGGTGGCGGCCAGGTGCTCCAGGGCGGCCATCGCCGGGGTCAGGCCGATGCCCGCGCTGACCAGCAGCAGCGGGCCCTCCCCGGCCACCGCGCTGACCTCGCCGAACGCGGGGCTGAGCCGGAGGACGTCGTCGACACCCACGCGCTCGTGCAGGAAGGTGGAGACCATGCCGTCGGGGGCGTCACCGCCACCGCGTACGCGCTTGACGGTGATCCGCCAGTGGTCGGCGCCGGGACGGCCGGAGAGGCTGTACTGGCGGATCTGCTGACCGCGCCCGCCGTCGAGGTCGACGGCGACCGAGGTGTACTGGCCCGGGACGAAGGTGGGCACCGGGCCGCCGTCGGCCGGGACCAGGGTGAACGACACGACGTCCAGCGCCTCGGTGGCCCGGGCGACGACCCGCCAGTCCCGCCAGACCGACTCGCCCTCGGCCAGCCCGGCCACGGTGTAGAGGCGGGCCTCCCGGGCGATCAGCTCGCAGGCGAGCAGCCAGTAGACCTCGTCCCAGGCCGCCGCGACCTCGTCGGTGACGGCGTCGCCGAGCACCTCGCCGACGGCGGCGAGCAGGTGCCGGCCGACGATCGTGTACTGGGTGGCGGTGATGCCGAGCGAGGCGTGCTTGTGCGCGATGCGGTCCAGGATCGGCCCCCACGGTGCGTGGCTGCCGCCGGTCAGGTGCTCCGCGTACGCGACCACGGCGGCGGCGAGGGCGGCCTTCTGGGTGCCGGTGGCCTGGTTGCTGCGGTTGAAGATGTTCAGCAGTTCGGGGTGCGCGTCGAACATCCGCTGGTAGAACCGGCCGGTGATCGCCTCGCCGTGCGCCTGCACGGCGGGCAGGGTCGCCGTCACCACTGCTGCTGAGGACTCCGAGAGCACGACTGTCTCCTTCTGGGCTGAACCGCTCGGGCCCCGACAGCAAAACAGGTATTCGAAATACCTCTTCAGGGCCGAAGGTCCCGGGTCGAGGGTCGTCCGGATCACACCCGGGGCCGGTCGGCCGTGGTGGGCGGTCGACCGCGCTGGCTAGGGTCGAGGCGTGAAGCTCAACCGGTCCACCGACATGGCGCTGCGCATCGCCATGCTCGCCGCCGCGAACCCGCGACGGATGACCGTGGACGAGCTGTCCGACCAGCTCGACCTGCCCCGCAACCACGTCGCCAAGGTGGTGCAGCGGTTGCAGCGGCTCGGGGTGCTGGTCACCATCCGGGGCCGTTCCGGCGGGGTGGCCTTCGCCGAGGACGGCGGGAGGACCACCGTCGGGCACGTGGTCCGGGCCTTCGAGGGCGACGACGAGGTGGTGTCCTGCGACGAGCCGGCCTGCTCGCTGCGCGCGGCCTGCCGGCTGCGGGGCGAACTGCGCCGTGCCCGGGACGCCTTCCTCGCCGTGCTGGACGACGTGACCCTCGGCGAGCTCGTCGCCGGGCCGACCGGCCCGGCGCTGCTCGCCCTCGGCCTGCCCCGCCCCCGGCCGGCGCCGTCCGGGGGGCCGCCGGGGCGCGACGTGTCGCCCTCAGCGACCGTGCCGCGTCCGCCGGAGCCCCACGCGCCGCCGTCGCCTGTCGGGCCCTCCGGAGCCCGGCCGGCCGTACCCGGTCCGGTCTGAGGAGTGACGATGCCCGCCAACAAGGTCTCCCACCCGGTCTTCGCCCGGGTGTTCCAGCGGGCGAGCGTGGCGATGGACCGCGCCGGCGCGGCCGCTCACCGGCGGCGCCTCGTCGCCGGCCTCGCGGGCCGGGTGGTCGAGGTCGGCGCCGGCAACGGCCGCACCTTCGCGCACTACCCGGGCACCGTCGAGCGGGTGCTGGCGGTGGAGCCGGAGCCCCGCCTCCGGGCGGCGGCGCGGGAGGCGGCGGGCACCGCTCCCGTACCCGTCGAGGTGGCCGACGGCCTCGCCGAGGCGCTGCCGGCGCCCGACGGCGACGCCGACGCGGTGGTGTTCTCCCTGGTCCTCTGCTCGGTGGCCGACCAGGCCGCCGCGCTGCGCGAGGCCCGCCGGGTGCTGCGGCCCGGTGGGCAGGTGCGCTTCTTCGAGCACGTACGCGCGCAGAGCCCCGGCCTGCGCCGCGTGCAGCGGTTGGCCGACGCGACCGTCTGGCCGTTGCTCTGCGGCGGCTGCCACACGGGCCGCGACACGGTGGCCGCGATCCGGGCGGCGGGCTTCACCGTCACCGAGCTGGACGCGTTCCGCTTCCCCGACAGTCGACTCCCGGCCCCCGCCACCCCGCACGTGCTCGGCGTGGCCACCCGCGACTGATCCACCCTCGCCCGTGGCCGCGCCCGTGGTCGGTGGCCGCGCCGGTCGTCCGTGGCCGCGCCGGTCGTCCATGACCGAGCCGGCTGTCCGTGGCCGTCGGACCGGTGCCACTCACCGTTGCCGCGCCGGTCCGTTCCGGGCCCGGACGTGGCGGAACCCCGCGCCAGGCGGCACGGGGTTCCGGGACGCGGTCGCGGTCAGGAGACCGTGATCGAGCCGTCCCCGGCGCGGACGCAGGCCACGGAACGCGCACCGGTGGTGGCCGCGCCCGTCAGGCACTGCCCGAGCACCTGGTGGCCGGCGGCGTTCGGGTGCCACGACTCCTGGCAGGTCTGGAAGTAGCTCACGCAGGTGTTCGCGATCCGCTGGATGGCGATCTTGTCCTTGCCCGAGAGGCTGGTGACGAAGACGCCGTTGGGCGGGCTGTCCTGCAGCCGGATCGGGGTGGCCAGGGTGCCGGCCGGGCTGGTTCCCGACTCGCAGAGCCGGGCGCCGTCGAAGGCCCGCTGCACGTTGAGGTAGACCAGGTCCGCGCTGGGGAACTCGGCGGCCAGGGTGTCCCGGGTGGACTTCACCAGGGTGCCCAGCCCCTGCGAGAAGCGGTGGCCCGGCAGCAGGCTGGCCCGGTGGATCGGGCAGCCGGCCGCGTACCGCTCGGCGCCGAGCGCGCGGAACTTGTCCCGGGTGTCGTCCCGGCTGTCCTCCTCGTGGAACCCGGGGGCGAGGTCGAGCGGCAGCGGGTTGGTGTAGTCCTGGAAGACGATCCGGTGCTGGCCGTCGGCGTCGATCTCGCGCAGCGTGGCGAGGAGCTGGCGTACGGCCGAGGTGGTCTCCGCGGTCGCGGCGCTCCACTGGGCGGCGGTGGCCAGGTCGGCGTCGGAGCAGGGCTTCTGCTCGACGGGGCCGTTCAGGTAGGCCCAGAACTCCCACCAGCCGGTCCAGGCGTCGGCGATGAACCGGTTGGCGCACTTCTCCGCGACGTTGCCGAAGGTGAACGAGCTGTTGTTGGAGCCGAGCCCGAGCAGCACCAGGTCGATGTCGTGGGTCCGGCCGACCGCCCGGAGCTGGTCGAGCTGGGCGGCCACCTGACGGCCGTTGGCCCGGGCCGAGGAGGCGGCGGCGATGTCGTGCGGCTGCCCGCCGGAGCAGGCGAGGTTGAACCGGTCCTGGATGCCCGGCAGATTGGCCCGGTGCAGTGAGGCGTTCGCCGAGCGGTGGCAGAAGAACGCGTTGTTGTTCGCGGCGGTCCAGCCCGGGAAGCCCTGGGCGACCCCGTTGGCGTCGGCCACCGGGGTGTACGCCCCGGCGCCCTCGCCGCTGATGAAGCTGTCGCCGAGCGCCACCGCGGCGGTGGGCGGGGCTGCCGAGGCCGGGGCGCTCAGCCCGACGGCGGTCGACAGGGTGGCGGTGGCGACGGCGAGCGCCGCCGCGAGTGCGGTACGACGGAACCTGGACATGCGTCCCCTAACTGTCCATCGAAACGTGAAAGATCCTCCGAGGGCGCGATCAGATCACTCCGGCACGACGGGCGTCAATGGCCTGTAACAAGATCTTTCCGAGAGGGACACACTCGCCCCGGCCGCGACCCCGGAGGCGTCGGCGGTCGGAGCGCAGGTCCGGGGCGTCGGCGGTGGAGTGTCGGCGGCCGGTGACGCCGGCCACCCGGCCCCCGGGGGTCCGGCGTCCCGGCGACCGGAGAACCCGGCGTTGCGGTGCCCGGGGACCCTGCGTCAGTGGCGGCGTCAGCCGCGTGGGGGAAGGCTGGCCACGGCATCGTTGTTGTCCGGGTGGAACCGCCCGCCGGCCGGCGCCACCGCAAACCGGTCACGGTGGCTTCGATGCGCCGGAACCGGACGGAACGCGCTACCCTGCCGCCCGGGCCCGACCCACGACGAGGCGCGTGCCTCGCTGCGGGGCGCCGTCGTCCTGTCGCATCTCCCGGTTAGGCTCGCTGCGGCGCGCGGGCCGGCCGGCGACGTCGGACGCGGCACCACATCGCCGAGACCTGGGAGTACGACCAGTTGACCGCAGAGCCTGAGACCCTGTACGGGGCCGACGACCTCACGCACCTCGAGGGGCTGGACGCCGTCCGCAAGCGGCCCGGCATGTACATCGGCTCCACCGACAGCCGTGGCGTGGGTCACCTCGTCAACGAGATCCTCGACAACTCGACGGACGAGGGCGTCGCCGGCCACGCCACGAAGGTGGAGGTGACGCTGCACGCCGACGGCTCGGTCCAGGTCGACGACGACGGTCGGGGCATCCCCACGGACGTGCACGCGAAGTCCGGCATCTCCGGCGTCGAGCTGGTGCTCACCCGGCTGCACGCGGGCGGCAAGTTCGGCGGCTCCGGCTACAAGACCTCCGGCGGTCTGCACGGCGTGGGCGCCTCGGCGGTCAACGCGCTGTCCCGCCGGTTCGACGTCACCGTCCGCCGGGGCGGCAAGGTCCACGCGATGTCGTTCCGGCACGGCGTGCCGGGGGTCTTCGACGATGCCGGCCCCGACGCGGCGTTCACCCCGGGTCCCGGCCTCCAGATCGTCGGCGCGATGAAGCGCGGCCAGCGCACCGGCACCTCGATCCGCTGGTGGCACGATGCGCGCTACTTCGAGACCGGCGCCCGCCTGGACGCCGAGGCCGTGCGGATGAAGCTGCGCAACACGGCGTTCCTGGTGCCGGGCGTGAGCTACACGCTGCGCGACCACACCGGCGAGGAGCCGACCGAGGAGAGCTTCCACTACCCCAACGGCCTGACGGACATGGTGGAGTTCCTCGCCCCGGCCGGCGACCGGCCCGTCTCCGGCATGCTGATGGTCACCGGCGAGGGCACCTACCGGGAGAACGCCGCCGACGCCAACGGGGTCATGCAGTCCAACGTGCAGCGTCGGGCCGAGGTCGAGGTGGCCTTCCGCTGGGGCACGGGCTACGAGCGCACCGTCGAGTGCTTCACCAACACCATCCGCAACGCGCACGGCGGCACCCACCGCAAGGGCTTCGAACGGGGCCTGGCGCGTACCCTCGCCGACGCCGTCCGCAACACCCGTGGCCTGCTCAAGGCCAAGGAGGACCCGCCCACCCTGGACGACGTCCTGGAGGGCATGACCGCGGTCGTGCACGTCCGGATCCCGGAGCCCCAGTTCACCTCGCAGACCAAGGACGAGCTCTCCACCGCCGGCATCACCAAGGTGATCCAGGGGCTGGTCGAGCAGCACCTGAAGGCGTGGCTGGAGGATCGCCGGACCAAGGCCGAGGCGCGTACGGTCCTCCAGAAGATCGTCGACGCGGCGCGCGTACGGCTGACCCAGAAGCAGCAGAAGGACGCCGCCCGGCGCAAGACCGCCCTGGAGGGCGCGTCGATGCCGCCGAAGCTGGTCGACTGCCGCGCGGCGGGCATCGACCGTAGTGAGCTGTTCATCGTGGAAGGGGACAGCGCACTCGGGACAGGGCGACTTGCCCGATCTGCCGAATATCAGGCACTTCTTCCGATTCGAGGCAAGATCCTCAACGTGCAGAAGGCCAACCTCCAGCAGGTGCTGGACAACGCCGAGTGCGCCGCGATCGTGCAGGTGCTCGGCGCCGGCTCCGGCCGCACGTTCGACCTGTCCGCCATGCGCTACGGCCGAGTGCTGATCATGGCGGACGCCGATGTGGACGGCGCGCACATCCGCACCCTGCTGATCACGCTCTTCGCCCGCTACATGCGACCGCTGATCGAGGCCGGCCGGCTCTACGCGGCGATGCCGCCCCTGCACAAGATCACCACCAGGGGGCGCAACCCGCAGACGATCTACACCTACACCCAGGCGGAGATGGAGGCCACGGTCCGCAAGCTGGAGAAGGCCGGCAAGCAGATCGTCACCCCGATCCCGCGATTCAAGGGTCTCGGCGAGATGGACGCCGACGAGCTGTGGGAGACCACGATGAACCCGGCCACCCGGGCCGTCCGCCGGATCACCCTCGACGACGTCGACGCCGCCGAGCGGATCCTCGAACTGCTGATGGGGGAGAAGGTCGAGCCGCGCCGCAACTGGCTGATCGACTCCGCCGACCGGGTCGACCGCGAGGCGATCGACGCATGAGCACCACCCGCCGAGAGGGAAGCTGAACGATGGCACGCCGAAAGGACGACCGCGCCAAGGTGGACCTGTCCGCCTTCGACCAGGCCGGCGCGCGGGTCTTCGACAATCCGCTGGTCACCGAGGTCTCCGACTCCTACCTGGAGTACGCCTTCTCGGTGATCCACTCCCGGGCCCTGCCCGACGCCCGCGACGGCCTCAAGCCGGTGCACCGGCGCATCCTCTGGTCCATGTACGAGCAGGGCCACCGCCCCGACCGGGGGCACGTGAAGTCCGCCCGCATCGTCGGGGACGTGATGGGCAAGTACCATCCGCACGGCGACACGGCCATCTACGACGCGATGGTGCGCCTGGCGCAGGACTTCTCGCTGAACGCGCCACTCATCGACGGGCACGGGAACTTCGGCAGCCCGGACGACGGGCCGGCGGCCTCGAGATACACCGAGGCCCGGATGTCGCGGGAGGCGATGCTGCTCGTCGGCGAGTTGGGCGAGGACACGGTCGACGTCGAGCCCAACTACGACGGCTCGCTGACCCAGCCCACCGTGCTGCCCGCCGCGTTCCCCAACCTGCTGGTCAACGGCGCCTCGGGGATCGCGGTCGGCATGGCGACCAACATGATCCCGCACAACCTCGGCGAGGTGGTCTCCGCCGCCCGCTGGCTGATCAACCACCCGGACGCCACGCTGGACCGGCTCATGGAGTTCGTGCCCGGTCCCGACCTGCCCACCGGCGGCCTGCTGCTCGGGCTCGACGAGGTGCGCCGGGCCTACGAGACCGGGCGCGGGGTGGTCCGGATGCGGGGCAAGGTCGAGATCGGCCCGCTGGAGGGCAGCCGGGGCCGGCAGGCGATCACTGTCGTGGAGCTGCCCTACGGCGTCGGTGCCGAGAAGGTCATCGCGGCCATCACCAACGAGGTCAACAAGACCAAGCGGCTCACCGGCATCGCCGACGTCAAGGACCTCACCGACCGGGAGAGCGGCACCCGCCTGGTCGTCGAGTGCAAGGTGGGGGTCAACCCGCAGGCGCTGCTCGCCGACCTCTACCGGCTCACCCCGCTGGAACAGTCGTTCGGCGTCAACAACCTGGTGCTGGTCGACGGGCAACCGCAGACCCTCGGGCTGAAGGCGCTGCTGGAGGTCTTCCTGGCCCACCGCTACGAGGTGGTGACCCGGCGCAGCTCGTACCGCCGGCGCAAGCGCCAGGAGCGGCTGCACCTGGTCGACGGCCTGCTGATCGCCCTGCTCGACATCGACAAGGTGGTCAAGCTCATCCGGGCCAGCGAGGACGCGCAGGCCGCCAAGGACGGCCTGATGCAGAAGTTCAGGCTCTCCGAGATCCAGGCCACCTACATCCTGGACACCCCGCTGCGCCGGTTGACCAAGTACGACCGGATCGAGCTGGAGGCCGAGCAGGAGAAGCTCCGCAAGGAGATCGCCGAGCTCTCCACGATCCTCGACGACCCGAAGGTGCTGAAGAAGGTCGTCTCCGACGAGCTGGCGGCGGTGGTGAAGCAGTTCGGGGCGCCGCGTCGCACCACGCTCGTCGACGGGGACCTCAAGGAGGTGCTGGCCGCGTCCGCGCCGGCCGGCCCGCTGGAGGTCGCCGACGACCCCTGCCAGGTGATCCTCTCCGCGACCGGGCTGGTCGCCAGGACGGCGGCGGAGTCGGAGGAGGCGTCCGAGGGCCGCCGGCGGCACGGCCGGACCAAGCACGATGCCGTACGCGCCGTCGTGCACTCCACCGCCCGGGGGAAGGTGCTGCTGGTGACCAGCGCCGGCCGGGCGTTCAAGGTCGACGTGCTGCCGCTGCCGGTCCTGCCCGAGCAGGCGGGGACGGTGTCGCTGCGCGGCGGGATGGCCGCCGCCGAGCTGGTGCCGCTGGAATCGGGGGAGACCGTGGTCGGGCTGGCACCACTCGGGCCGACGGCCGAGGGCTCCCCGGGCCTCGCCCTGGGCACCCGGCAGGGCGTGGTCAAGGTCTGCGCACCGGAGTGGCCCGTCCGCTCGGACGAGTTCGAGGTGATCGGCCTGCGGGAGGGCGACGAGGTGGTCGGGGCGACCTGGCTCACCGACGGCGCGGAGACGCTCACCTTCGTCACCTCGGAGGCGTCGCTGCTGCGGTTCGCCGCCGGACTGGTCCGGCCGCAGGGGACCAAGGGCGGCGGCATGTCGGGCATCAACCTGCCCGCCGGCGCCCGGGTGGTGTTCTTCGGGGCGATCCGCACCGACGACCCGGGCCACGGTGAGCCGATGGTGGTCACCTCCACGGGCGCCACGGTGAAGGTCACGCCGTTCCAGGCGTACCCGGCGAAGGGGCGGGCGACCGGCGGTGTGCGCGCCCACCGCTTCCTCAAGGGTGAGACCGACGTGGCCGTCGCCTGGGTCGGGTCGCGTCCGGCGGCCGCCACCGCCACCGGCGAGCCGGTGGAGCTGCCGGCGGCGGACCCGCGCCGCGACGGCTCCGGCTTCGCCGTGATGCTGGGCCCCACCGTCGTCGGCCACCAGATCGAACGCGACTGACCCAACCGGCCGGGGGCCGGCCGCTGACCCAACCGGCCCCCGGCCGGTTGGGTC
>NZ_WAAS01000149.1:0-15825 GCF_008806585.1 Micromonospora sp. AMSO12t | reverse complement strand
CCGGTCCGCCGCGCCCCCATCCGCCGCGCGGCCGACTACGCTCGACGTGACGGGGGACCGGGTCGGGCGAGCGAAGCGGGTAGGTCGATGAGCGTAAGACGGATCATGGGCACCGAGGTCGAGTACGGCATCTCCGTTCCCGGCCAGGCCGGGGCCAACCCCATGGTCACCTCCTCCCAGGTGGTCAACGCCTACGGGGCGCGCCCGGAACTCAACCGGGGCGGCCGCGCCCGCTGGGACTACGAGGAGGAGTCGCCGCTGCGGGACGCGCGCGGCTTCACCTACTCCGGTGCCGCGTACGACCCGGCCGAGGCGCTCGCCGACGAGGACCTCGGGCTGGCCAACGTGATACTCACCAACGGCGCGCGGCTCTACGTCGACCACGCCCACCCGGAGTACTCCACACCAGAGGTGACCAACCCGCTGGACGTGGTGCGCTGGGACAAGGCGGGGGAGCGGGTGATGGCCGAGGCGGCCCGGCGCGCCGCCACGATTCCCGGCACCCAGCCGATCCACCTCTACAAGAACAACACCGACAACAAGGGCGCCAGCTACGGCTCGCACGAGAACTACCTGATGCGCCGGCAGACGCCGTTCGCCGACATCGTCGCGTACCTGACGCCGTTCTTCGTGACCCGGCAGATCGTCTGCGGCGCCGGCCGGGTCGGCATCGGCCAGGACGGCGGGCAGAGCGGCTTCCAGATCTCCCAGCGTGCGGACTTCTTCGAGGTCGAGGTCGGCCTGGAGACCACCCTCAAGCGGCCGATCATCAACACCCGCGACGAGCCGCACGCCGACGCCGACAAGTACCGCCGGCTGCACGTCATCATCGGCGACGCGAACCTGTCGGAGATCTCCACCTACCTGAAGGTCGGCACCACGGCGCTGATCCTCACGATGATCGAGGAGAAGGCGCTCGGCCCCGACCTCGGCATCGCCGACCCGGTCAGCGAGCTGCGCGCGGTCAGCCACGACCCGTCCCTGACGCACCGGATGCGGCTGCGCGACGGGCGGCGGCTGACCGCCCTGGACCTCCAGTGGGCCTACTACGAGCGGGTCCGGTCCTTCGTGGACGACCGCTACGGCACCGATGCCGACGAGCAGACCCTCGACGTGCTCGCCCGCTGGGAGCGCGTGCTGGACAGGCTGGGCCGCGACGTCATGCTCTGCGCCGACGAGCTGGACTGGGTGGCCAAGCTGCGGCTGCTGGAGGGCTACCGGGAGCGCGAGCAGCTCGGCTGGGGCTCGCACAAGCTGCAACTGGTCGACCTCCAGTACTCCGACGTCCGCCCGGAGAAGGGCCTCTACCACCGGCTGGTCTCCCGGGGCGCGATGAAGACGCTGCTCGACGACGAGCAGACGCGTACGGCGATGACCGAACCGCCGGAGGACACCCGGGCCTACTTCCGCGGCCGCTGCCTGGCCCAGTACGCCTCCGAGGTCGTTGCGGCCAGCTGGGACTCGGTCATCTTCGACGTCGGCCGGGAGTCGCTGGTGCGGGTGCCGATGATGGAGCCGGAGCGCGGCACCCGCAAGCACGTGGGGGCGCTCTTCGACCGCTGTGCGAGCGCCAAGGATCTGCTGGAGACCCTCACCGGCGGCTGACCGGGTCGACGATTGCCCGTCGGGTGCCGAACGCGGCGCGCGGCGGGCTTTTCGTCGCCTCCGCGAGGTAAGTTGATCGCAGGGCGATCGTGGAGGAGGCAGCAATGGCCACTCGTGACAGCGGCGGGCAGTCGCAGTCGGGCAAGTCGCGTCAGGGCGAGGAGATCGAGGACGTCACCACCGAGGCGAACCCGGAAGTGGCGGAGCGGCACGCCGAGATCACCGAGGACGTCGACGACCTGCTCGACGAGATCGACTCGGTCCTCGAGGAGAACGCCGAAGAATTCGTGCGCGGCTATGTCCAAAAAGGGGGTGAATAGGGTCTAACCGGCATTTCGGACATGCCTCGACAGTGGGATGACCGGAACGGCGAGCGTCTCTGCCGCGACTGCGGCGTGTGGAAGCCCTTAGCGGACTTCTGCGCCAACAGCAGGAGACCAGACGGTCGTGGCAGCTACTGCAAACCTTGCTTCAACGCGCGTTCGAAGGCCAGCTACGCGAAGCGCGTCCGGGAACGGGATGGGCGTGAGGTGCGTCAGCTACCGGCGGTGCCGGAAGGGTACCGCCGGTGTCCGGCGTGCGATGCGGTCAAGGTGCTGGCGGACTTTCCCCGTAACCGATCCGGGCGGGACGGCCACGGCCGATACTGCAAGCCCTGCCACAACGAGAAGGGCAGGGAGTCGCGGACGCGGCTCCACGGCGGCAGTCGCGAGTACCACCTGCGGCGGCGCTACGGCATCGGCGAGAAGGAGTTCCAGGAGCTCCTGGCCGAGCAGGGCGGGGTGTGCGCGATCTGTGGCACACCGGATCCCCAACATCTCGACCACGATCATCGCACCGGGTGGGTGCGCGGGATATTGTGCTTCAACTGCAACGGTGGCCTTGGCCAGTTCCGTGACGATCGGTCGCGGCTGGCCGGGGCGATCACATATCTGAGAGGAACCACGTGGCAGCGGGTTTTGATCCATCCGGGCGTCTACCAGATGTGTTCACCAACGCGGGGACGTCCTCCTTCACCTCGTTCCTGAGCAAGGTGGCCCCCGAGATGTTGCCCGGCCGCCGGCCGCTGCCGCCGGGTATGGCCGCCGACATGGCGCCGCACGCGACCACCATCGTGGCCATCTCGGCCGCCGGCGGTGTCGTGATGGCCGGCGACCGGCGGGCCACCATGGGCAACCTGATCGCCCAGCGCGACATCGAGAAGGTCCACCCGGCCGACGCGTACTCCCTGGTCGGCATCGCCGGCACGGCGGGGATCGGCATCGAGCTGATGCGACTGTTCCAGGTGGAGCTGGAGCACTACGAGAAGATCGAGGGCGCGATGCTCTCGCTCGACGGCAAGGCCAACCGGCTCGCCTCCATGATCCGTGGCAACCTGGGCGCCGCGATGCAGGGTCTCGCGGTGATCCCGCTCTTCGCCGGCTACGACCTGGCCGCGAAGGACCCGGCGCGGGCCGGCCGCATCTTCAGCTTCGACGTCACCGGCGGCCCCTACGAGGAGACCGGCTACGACGCGATCGGCTCCGGCTCGCTCTTCGCCCGGTCGGCGCTGAAGAAGCGCTTCCAGCCGGGACTCTCCATCGACGAGGCGGTCCGGCTCGCGGTCGAGGCGCTCTACGACGCGGCCGACGACGACACCGCGACCGGCGGCCCGGACCTGATCCGGCGGATCTACCCGGTGGTGATGACGGCGACGGCGGAGGGCACCCACCGGCTCACCGACGAGGAGATGTCGGCGATCGCCGAGAGCGTGGTCTCCGGCCGGATGGAGAACCCGGGCGGTTGATCCGCTCCCGCCCGTACCAGTCAGCAGCCGTCAGCACAGCGCCCTAAGGAGAACCGCCGCCGTGGCCATGCAGTTCTACGCCTCGCCCGAGCAGATCATGCGCGACCGCTCCGAGCTGGCCCGCAAGGGCATCGCCCGGGGCCGCAGCGCGGTGGTCCTGAGCTACGAGGGCGGGGTGCTCTTCGTCGCCGAGAACCTCTCCAGCGCCCTGCACAAGGTCAGTGAGATCTACGACCGGATCGGCTTCGCCGCCGTCGGCCGCTACAACGAGTTCGAGAACCTGCGCCGCGCCGGCGTGCGGATGGCCGACCTGAACGGCCTCAGCTACGACCGGCGTGACGTCACCGGCCGGGCCCTGGCGAATGCCTTCGCGCAGACCCTGGGTGCCATCTTCACCGAGCAGTCGAAGCCGTTCGAGGTGGAGATCTGCGTGGCCGAGGTCGGCACCACCGCCGAGGACGACGAGCTCTACCGGCTTACCTACGACGGATCCGTCAACGACGAGCCGGGCCGGATGGCGATGGGCGGGCAGGCCGAGGCGATCACCGGCGTGCTGAAGTCCCACCACCGTCCGGACATGTCGCTGGGCGAGGCGGTGAAGGTCGCGATGCAGGCGCTGAGCAGCGTCGGGGGAGAGGGCGGCGCCGCCCGGACCATCGCCGCCAACCAGTTGGAGGTGGCGGTCCTGGACCGTCGCCGGGTGGGGCGGACGTTCCGCCGGATCACCGGGGCCGCGTTGACCGCGCTGCTCGACGGCGACAAGGCCGAGGAGCCGGTGTCGGCCCGCCCGGAGACGCCGACCTCGCCGACCGAGGAGGCGAAGAAGCCCACCACGTCCGCCGGCTCGGCGGACCTGGAGGGCCGGGACACCCCCGAGGCGTAGCGGGGCACGTCCCGGGTGGCCGGTCGGGCGTGGACACGCCCGACCGGCCACCCGGTGTGGCGCGCGGGTCGAGCGCGGCCCGCGCGCCGTCGTGCAACCCCACCGCGCCCGCCGCCCGCTGTTCCCGGCCGTCTCACGGGTCGCCCGCCGTTCCCGCGCGTTCAAGGGTCACCCCGCGCCGTGCCGGCCGGCTCAGGGGCCCTCCGACGCCGCCGTCCGGGACCCGCCCGCCCGTCGCGGCTCCGCAGCCCGGAGCGTCCAACCGGGACGCCCGGGCGGAAGGGCGGAGGCAGCGACGCACCGCACCCCGCCGGCGGCGTACGGACGAGCGGCCGTGGCCGCCGTGCGCCCGCCGGGACCGGCGCTGGGGTGCCCGGGGTCGACCGTCACCGATCCCGTGTGAGACCGGCACGGTGTGCGCTGCCCATCTGGGGCCTCGGGCGGCTAATGTCTCATCATGGAGCGGCGAATCTTCGGCCTCGAGACCGAGTACGGCGTCACCTGCACCTATCGCGGGCAGCGGCGGCTGTCCCCTGACGAGGTCGCCCGGTACCTCTTCCGCCGGGTGGTGTCGTGGGGCCGGTCGAGCAACGTTTTCCTGCGCAACGGCGCCCGGCTCTACCTGGACGTCGGCTCGCACCCGGAGTACGCCACCCCGGAGTGCGACTCGGTGGTGGACCTGGTCGCGCACGACCGGGCCGGCGAGCGGATCCTGGAGGGTCTGCTCGTCGACGCGGAGAAGCGGCTGCACGACGAGGGCATCGCGGGCGAGATCTACCTGTTCAAGAACAACACCGACTCGGCCGGCAACTCGTACGGCTGCCACGAGAACTACCTGGTGTCGCGGCACGGGGAGTTCGGCCGGCTGGCCGACGTGCTGATCCCGTTCCTGGTCACCCGGCAGTTGATCTGCGGGGCGGGCAAGGTGCTGCAGACGCCGCGTGGGGCGGTCTACTGCCTCTCGCAGCGGGCCGAGCACATCTGGGAGGGCGTCTCGTCGGCGACGACCCGGAGCCGGCCGATCATCAACACCCGCGACGAGCCGCACGCGGACGCGGAGCGCTACCGGCGGCTGCACGTCATCGTCGGCGACTCGAACATGAACGAGGTCACCACGCTGCTGAAGGTCGGCACCGCCGACATCGTGCTGCGGATGATCGAGGCCGGGGTGGTGATGCGTGACCTGACGCTGGAGAACCCGATCCGGGCGATCCGCGAGGTGTCGCACGACATCACCGGCCGCCGCAAGGTCCGGCTCTCCTCCGGCAAGGAGGTCAGCGCGCTGGAGATCCAGCAGGAATACCTGGCCAAGGCGACCGAGTTCGTGGAGCGGCGCGGCGGCGACCAGACCGCCAAGCGGGTGGTGGAGCTGTGGGGCCGGGTGCTCAGCGCGGTGGAGACCGGCGACCTGGAACCGGTGTCGCGGGAGATCGACTGGGTGACCAAGCTGCGGTTGATCGAGCGCTACCAGCGCAAGCACGACCTGCCGCTGTCGCACCCGCGGGTGGCCCAGATGGATCTGGCCTACCACGACCTGCGCCGGGGCCGTGGCCTCTACGGGCTGCTGGAGCGGCGCGGCGAGGTGGACCGGGTGGCGACCGATCCGGAGATCTTCGAGGCCAAGGAGACCCCGCCGCAGACGACCCGGGCCCGGCTGCGCGGGGAGTTCATCCGGCACGCCCAGGAGAAGCGGCGCGACTTCACCGTCGACTGGGTGCACCTCAAGCTCAATGACCAGGCGCAGCGCACGGTGCTCTGCAAGGACCCGTTCCGGGCGTACGACGAGCGGGTGGAACGGCTGATCGCCAGCATGTGACGGCGGCGGGCCGGCCCGGTGCGGTGGCGATCACCGTCCGGGCCGGCCGGGCCGGTAGGCTGACCGCGCCATGACGACTTCCGAACCCCCCGAGCGCGGCCAGCAGCGACAGAACTGGGCCGAGCGCCGCCGCGAGAAGATCCGCGCCGAGATCGAGCGCAACCGGCGCGGCGAGTACACGGTGCCCACCTGGGTGCTGGCGCTCGCGCTGGTGCTGATCGTGGGCGCCTGGCTCGCCCTCATCTTCCTGGTCTGACCCGGCCGGCGGCGCGGACGGGCGCCATGGGCCGGGTCGGCTTTCACGCTGGACGCCGAACCAGGTCTCCCCGGCGGCCGCGAAGTGGGGCGCCAGGCCGCCGGTCCGACACGGCATCCCGGCCGGGGCGACGCCGCATTCTGGAAGTTGTGCCGCTCCCGGCTGAGCTGGAACCGTCGTGCCCGTTCGGCATTGTCGGTGACGGGCCACGCGCGCTGCGTGGTCGCGGCAGGGAGGGTGACCGTATGGCACACATCGACCTCGGCCTCGACGAGCGGGAGCATCCGGGCATCAACGGCCCGCTGCGGTTCCGTCCCGAGACGGCCAAGCCGCTCGGCGAGCTGGCGGAGGCGCTGCTGCGCGCCCCGCACCCCACGCTGACGGCGGGGGAGCGGGAGCTGATCGCGGCGTACGTGTCGGGGCTCAACGACTGCAACTTCTGCTGTGCCTCGCACTCGGCGTTCGCGGCGGCGCAGCTGCCCTTGGGCATGCGGCTGGTGGAGCAGGTCCGTGCCGATCCGGCGGCCGCCGAGGTCAGCGAGAAGCTGCGGGCGTTGCTGGACATCGCCGGTGCCGTGCAGCGCAGTGGCCGGGAGGTGACGGCGGACCTGGTCAAGGTCGCCCGGGGCGCTGGCGCGACGGATCTGGAGATCCACGACACGGTCCTGATCGCGGCGGCGTTCTGCATGTTCAACCGGTACGTGGACGGGCTGGGCACGCTGGCCCCGGAGGACCCGGCGGTGTACGAGATGGCCGCCGAGCGCATCGTGCGGTACGGCTACGGGGCGAGCTGACCGATCACCACCGGGTCCCGGCACCTGCCGCTCGGGGGCGGGCGACCGCCGCACCCGCAGGCACCGGGGCCCGGTGGTGGCCGCGGGTCAGGACAGCAGGCGCGCGGCGTGCCGGCCGGCCGCGGCGGCGGCCAGGAAGTAGGCGTGGTCGGCGTCGAGGCCGCGACCCATGGTGGACAGCGTCACCGGGGTGTCCCGCAGCGCGGCGTCCAGCCCGTCGGTCGGGACCCGGACGACGGTGTGCCGCGCCGTGAGGGGCGCCAGCGCCGCGTCGACCTCGCCGGCCAGCGCCGGGGCCAGTCCGTCGGGCACGACCAGTTCGGCGGGGGCGAGGGCCACCCGGCCGTACGCGGTCAGGCTGTGGTGCGACACGCCCCGGTGGCGGGGCCGGGGGTCGGCGTCGGAGATCCGCAGCGACCCGATCGGCCGCCCGCCCAGCGTGGCGACGGC
This sequence comes from Micromonospora sp. AMSO12t, assembly GCF_008806585.1. Classification (NCBI taxonomy): domain Bacteria; kingdom Bacillati; phylum Actinomycetota; class Actinomycetes; order Micromonosporales; family Micromonosporaceae; genus Micromonospora; species Micromonospora sp. AMSO12t. The sequence continues at coordinate 8,235 of NZ_WAAS01000149.1, read as the reverse complement.
GTTGACGGCCTCCCCGACGGCCACCCCGGAGAAGCCCCACCTGGTGCCGGTGCCCAGGTTGCCCGGTCCCTGGGCGACGATCGCCACGTCGGCGCGCAGCACGTGCCGGGCGGCCAGCAAGCCGCTGTGCACGGTGCTCGCCTCCAGGTCCCCGCCGAACGCCTGGCCGACGGTGACCGTGCCGACGAGGTGGTCGCCCAGCGCGGCGAGGGTGCGGGAGAACCAGGCCGGCAGCGCCCCGCCGTCGGTCAGCAGGTACGCGACCCGGGCGGCGGGGGCGTCGGCGTGGATGCCGGCCAGGACGGCCGGCAGCGCGGAGTGCAGGTCGGCGGTGACGACGGGCAGGCCGGCCAGGTCGTCGGCGGCCTCCATGACCTCCCGGTGCGGGGACGCCTCCTCGTCGACACCGAGCAGGATCGGCTGCAGCGGGGTGTAGCGGGCCTTGACGAGGTGGCCGGCGTCGCGGCTGTTGAGGGCCTGCGGCGGGTCCGGGGGCAGCCGGTCGGGCAGCGCCACGACCAGGGCGTATCCGCCGGTGCCGAGGCCCATCAGCAGCGCGCCGGCGTTGAGCAGCACCCGGTCGCCGGGCTCGGGCCGCCCGACGAGCGCGGGGTAGGCCAGGGCGCGTACGGTGCCGCCGTCGGGCAGCTCGACGTCCAGTTCCACCGCCCCGGTCCACTGCCGCCGCAGCGCCGTCACCGTTCCCGACCGCCATCGCACCATGCCCGGCACGCTAGCGTCGCCACCCGCAGCGGGCGCGCCCGGGGCGGTGCCGCCGGTCGGCGGTCAGCCGCCGGGGCCGTCGGGTTCCGGGGCGTCGCCGGTGCGGGTGGGGTCGAGGAAGACGTACCGGATCTGTGGGTAACGGGCGGTGAGCCGCCGCTCGGCCTGGTCGGCGGCGTCCTCGATGGTGGCGCCGCTCGCGTCGTCGTCGAAGTCCACCTTCGCGGCGACCAGGACGTCGCTCGGGCCGAGCTGCATCGTCAGCAGCGTGTCGATGCGCCGCACGGCGGGCAGGCCGGCCAGTTCCTCGGTGATCTCGCCGCGCAGTCGTTCCGGTACGGAGCGGCCGACCAGCAGCGAGATGTTGCTGTGCGCCAGGACGGCGGCCACCACGAGCAGCAGCACGCCGATCAGGATGGAGGCGGCGCCGTCCCAGAACTCGTCGCCGGTGAGCTGGGACAGGGCCACCCCGGCGGCGGCCAGCACCAGCCCGATCAGAGCGGCGCTGTCCTCCAGGAACACCGCCTTCAGGGGGGTGTCGGAGGTCAGGTGCAGGAACCGGCGCGGCGAGGTGCGCCAGCGCCGGGACTCGGCGCGGACCTGGTGCACGGCGCGGGCCAGCGAGACCGACTCGATGGCGAACGACACCGCCAGCACTATGTAGGTGACCAGGTACTCGCCGCTGTGCTTGTGCACCAGGATGGTGGTGACGCCGTGGGTGATCGCGAATCCGGCGCCGGCGACGAACGTGAACAGCGCCGCGAGGAACGCCCAGACGTAGCTCTCCTTGCCGTACCCGAAAGGGTGCCGGGCGTCGGCGGGCCGCGCCCCGCGGCGCAACGCGAGGTACAGCAGCACCTCGGTGGTGGTGTCGGCGACGGAGTGCACGGCCTCGGAGAGCATCGCCGCCGACCCGGAGATCACCCCGGCGATGAGCTTGGCCACCGCGATGGCGAGGTTGGCGGCCCCCGCCACCACGACGGTGGCGACGCTCTCGGTCCTGACCTCCGGCTGGGCCACCACGTCACTGTAGGGTCGTCGGTGGCCGGCCGCCCGGCGACCGGTGAACCGGCCGGGCGCGACGCGGGGCACGTCCTGCCCGCGTGGGTGCACGGGCGCGGCGGGTGGGCTGCTAGCGTCTACCGCGTGTCGCGGACCCGCACCGAACGCCTGGTCAACCTGGTTATCTGCCTGCTGTCCACGCGGCGGTTCCTGACCGCCGCGCAGATCGCCGCGACCGTGCCCGGCTACGAGCACGATCCGGACGACGCGCGTGACCACGAGGCCTTCCAGCGCAAGTTCGAGCGGGACAAGGCCGAGCTGCGCGAGCTGGGCGTGCCGCTGGAGACCGGGACGGCGAGCGTCTTCGATGCGGAGCCCGGCTACCGGATCGCCCACCGGGAGTACGCGCTGCCCGACATCCCGCTCGAACCGGACGAGGCCGCCGCGGTCGGCATCGCCGCCCGGCTGTGGCAGCACGCGGGCCTGGCCGCCGCCGCCTCCTCCGGGCTGGCGAAGCTGCGCGCCGCCGGCGTCGACGTGGACCCGCAGGCCACGCTGGGCCTGGAGCCGATGGTCACGGTGGACCCGGCGTTCGCGCCGCTCACCGCCGCGGCCCGGGACCGGCGCGAGGTCAGCTTCGACTACCGGGTGCCTGACCGCGACGACTCGACCCGCCGCCGCCTCCAGCCGTGGGGCGTGGTCTGCTGGCGGGGCCGCTGGTACGTGGTCGGGCACGACCTCGACCGCGAAGCGACCCGCTGCTTCCGGCTGTCCCGGGTGGTCGGCACGGTCCGGGCGACCGGCGCTCCCGGAGGCTACGAGCCACCGGCCGGGGTCGACCTGATCAGCCACGTGGCCCGCTGGTCGGGGCCGGCGGAGCGCACCGGGCGGGCCACCGTGCTGGTCGCCGCCGGCCGCGCCGCCGGGCTGCGCCGCTGGGCTGTCGACGTCACCGCCTGCCCGGAGGGCGACCGGCTCGTCCTGCCCTACGCCGACGCGGACGTCCTCGCGGGCCAGCTCGTCGGCTACGGCCCGGACGTGCGGGTGCTCGATCCGCCGGAGGTGCGCGACGCGGTGATCCAACGGCTCAAGGAGATCGCCGCCCGGCACGACGACCTCGCGGTCGCCGGGGGTGTCCGGTGACCCGGCCGGCCGCCCGGGGCGGCTCCCGCGCGTCGGCCGATCGGCTGGCCCGGCTGCTGAACCTGGTGCCCTACCTGCTGGCCCGGCCCGGCATCGAGCTCGCCGAGGCGGCCGGGGACCTGGGCGTCACCGAGCGGCAGCTGCGCGAGGACCTGGAGCTGCTGTGGGTGTGCGGGTTGCCCGGTTACGGCCCCGGTGACCTGATCGACATGGCCTTCGACGGCGACCGGGTGACGATCACCTACGACGCCGGCATCGACCGGCCCCTGCGGCTCACCCCGGACGAGGCCCTCGCGTTGGTGGTGGCGCTGCGGATGCTCGCCGAGACGCCCGGGGTGACCAACCGGGAGGCCGTCGAGCGGGCCCTCGCGAAGATCGAGAATGCTGCCGGTGACCTGGTGGCGGCACCGGTCGAGGTCCGGCTGCCCGCCGACACCCGGCGGGTGGCGGAGCTGCGGACGGCCGTCGAGAGCGGCCGGGCGCTGCGCATCACCTACTACACGGCCGCGCGGGACGAGACCACCGACCGCGTCGTCGACCCGCTGCGGATGCTGATGGTCGGCGGGCGGGCCTACGTGGAGGCGTGGTGCCGCCGGGCGGAGGCGGTGCGGCTGTTCCGGGCCGACCGCATCGACGCCGTCGCCGAGTTGGAGGAGCGGGCGGTGGTGCCGCCGCAGGCCCGCCCGCACGACCTCACGGAGGGCGTGTTCCGCCCGTCGCCGGATCTGCCGCTGATCACCCTGCGGATCGGTCGGGGCGAGCGGTGGCTGACCGAGTACTACCCGTGCGAGCGGGTCGAGGCCGGCGGCGGCGACCAGTGGCTGGTGTCGCTGCGGGTCACCGACCTGGGCTGGGCCCGCCGGTTCGTGCTGGGCCTGGGCCCGGACGTGGCGGTGGTCGCCCCGGTCGAGCTGGCCGAGCAGGTACGGGCCGCGGCGGTCGCCGCCCTCGACGCGTACGCGTTGCCGGTGCCGGCCGCGCCACCCGTGCCCGTCGGCGGGCCGGACCCGGCGCGGGCGGTCTCCCCGGCCGACCCGGCGGTCACCGCGGGCACGCAGTAGGCTGACCGCCGTGGTGAAGTGGATCGTGCTCGCGGTGGTGCTGTTCGCGCTCGTCGTGTTCGCCCTGGCCCTGCGGCCGGTGCTGGCGCGGCTGCCCCGGCTGCGTCGCGCGGCCGTTGCCCTGCAACGCCGGGCGACCGAGGCGGAGTCGCTGCGGGAGACCGCCGAGACCCTCCAGGCACGGGCAGAGGCTCTCCAGGAGCAGCTCGACACCACCCAGCGGCGGCTGGCCGTGATCAAGGCGAAACGCGGCGGCTGATCGATCGGTGCCCGGTTCCTGCGCGTACCGCTCCGGTTCACGCAGGAACGATCCTGCGGCAGATGGTTGACGGGACGTCCCGCGTTGGTCAAGACTTCACCGGCCGGGACGAACCACCACCACCCGGCGGGGTGGCAGCGGCCGTTGACGGACGTACGATGGGCTGCGGTACACCCCTCACGACGACACAGAGCGACTGGAGCTTCCCATGGGTGCCCTCAAGCCGTGGCACATCGCCGTACTCGTGGTCGTGCTGATCCTGCTCTTCGGCGCGAAGCGGCTCCCTGACGCGGCCCGTTCGCTGGGCCGTTCGCTGCGGATCATCAAGGCCGAGACCAAGAGCCTGCACGACGACGACCGGGACCTCGCCGAGAAGGCCGACGCGCAGTCCGGCTACCAGCCGCTCCCGCCGCAGACCGTCCAGGGTCAGCCGTACGCGCCGCCGCCCGCCGGGCAGCAGCCGCACGTCGCCCCGCAGCAGCAGCCGTACGCACCCCCGGTCAACGACCCGGTGCAGCGCGTCCGCGACAACTGACCGAAGGGCCCGAGACCCGTGGCCTTCGCCCTCAAGAAGCGCGGTCCGAGCAACTTCGAGCGGGCCGCCGACGGCTCGATGACGCTCATCGAGCACATCCGCGAGCTGCGCAACCGGCTGTTCCGCGCCTCACTGGCTATCGCGTTCGGCCTGATCATCGGCTTCCTGCTCGCCCAGCCGGCGTTCGACCTGCTCAAGCAGCCGTACTGCCGGCTTCCCGGCATGATCGTCGACGGTGAGTGCCAGAACTTCCTGCAGCTCGCACCGACCGACGGCTTCGTCCTCAAGCTGAAGCTGGCGCTCTGGATCGGGTTGATCATCGGAGCGCCGGTCTGGCTCTACCAGCTCTGGGCGTTCATCGCGCCGGGCCTGCACCGGCACGAGCGCAAGTGGGCGTACGTCTTCGTGGCGATCGCGGCGCCCCTGTTCGCCGCTGGTGCGGTGCTGGCCTTCTTCGTGGTGGACAAGGGCCTGGCCTTCCTGCTGGAGGCCGGCGTCACCGGCACCGACTCGCAGCTTGAGGTGACCCGGTACATCTCGTTCGTCACCAACATGATCCTGCTCTTCGGGGTCGCGTTCGAGTTCCCCCTCACCCTGCTGATGCTCAACTTCACCGGGGTGGTGAGCGCCCGGAGGCTGCTCAGCTGGTGGCGGGCCGTGGTCTTCATCTGCTTCGCGTTCGCGGCGATCGCCACCCCCGACCCCGGGCCGTTCGGCATGACCCTGCTGGCGCTCTGCCTGTCGCTGCTCTACTTCGTCGCCGTCGGGGTGGCGTTCCTCAACGACAAGCGCAGGGGACGTGGCAAGGAGGTCTACGCGGGCGTCGGCGACGACGAGGTGTCGCCGCTGGAGTTCGACCCCGAGCCGGTGGAGGCCGGGCAGCGGGTGGACGCCAGCGCGCCGATCACGGCCCCCGAGCCGGTCGCCGCGCCGGCGCCGATCGAGCGCCGCTACGACGACATGACCTGACCGGCCGGTCGTCCCCGACGACGAACGGACACAAGCCCTCCTTCACGGGGGGCTTGTGTCCGTTGCCGCCCCGGTGCGTACGGCACCACGGGCGGGCTCTCTAACGCACGGCGCGTCAGCCGTCAGCACCCAGTCGGCAATCCGTCACGAGGCATCCACGAGCTGCAATCGGGTAAGCAGATCTTTACGATGTGTCGACGTGTCCGACGAGGGAGGTCGCTGTCCAGTGCGTCGCCCGACGTTTGGTCGTCCACCCGTCCCCGGGCCGGAGGCCGCCTCCCCGCTGCGGCGGCCGAGGGTGCCCGTCGCCCGGCTCGTCGTGCGGCGGGGAGCCGCCGTCCCGGCCGCCACGCACGGCCGCGCCCCGGCGCCGCCCGGGCACCACGCCGTCCCGGCCCTTCCGGCGGGAGCCGACGGCGGGCCGCCTCCCGCGCCGTCCGCCCCGGGTGACCGGTCCCCCGGGGTGAGTGCCCGTCCCGGCTGAGTCCCGGCGGGCCCGCCCGCGCGCTCGTCCGGTCCCTCCGGCCGTTCCGCGCCGCGTCGGGCCACCCGGATGCCCCTGACCGTCGGTCGTCGTTGTCGCGCTTGATGATCCAGTCGTTCCGTCCGGCCGGCCTGCGTAGTCCCGTCAACGGGACCGCCCGCCGCCCCCGCACCCCCCAAGATCGGAGCTACCCGTTGATCCGCGTCGTCGTTGTCGAGGAGATGGGCCTGCTACGCACCGCGCTGTGCGCGGCACTGTCGAGCGAGGAGGAAATCGAGGTCGTCGCCGAGGTGACCGGGGTGGCGGAGCTGCCCGCCCTGGTGCGCCGGCTCCGGCCGGACGTGGTGCTGGTGGACCTGGCGCCGGACGCCCCGCATCCGGTCGAGGTCGTCGCCGAGATCACCGGGGCGATGCCCGACACCGCCGTGCTGGCCATGGGCCGCCGGTGGAGCCAGCGGATCGTCGGGGACCTGCTGGCCGCTGGCGTACGGGGCCTGGTGGGCAAGGACGCGTCCCTGGAGGCGCTCGTCGACGCCGTCCGGGAGCTCGCCGCCGGGGGGAAGGTCATCGACGCCGCCGCCGCCGTGACGGCGCTGCGCCCCGCGTCGAGCCCGCTGACGCGCCGGGAGGTGGAGGTGCTGCGGGTGGCTGCGGAGGGCCTGCCGCTGAAGGAGATCGCCCGCCGGCTCTACCTGGCGCACGGGACCGTACGCAACCACCTGTCGGCGATCATGCGCAAGACCGGTGCCCGCAACCGGATGGAGGCGGTGTGGCGCGCCCGCCGCGACGGCTGGATGTAGCGGGCCGGCCCCGCCCGCCCGGGCCGGGGCGGGCCAGCGCCGTCCCGCCCCTCGTCCGGCCTGGACGGTGGCGGGTCGCCCGCCGGATACGGCCTGGACGGTGGCGGGTCGCCCGCCGAGCGGAATCTGGCGGGACGTGTTTGAATTCTGACGGTCCGTGATCTGTCTGACGACGCTCCGGAGGGTCAACGGTGATCCGTACCCTGCTCGCTCTCGACGGCGCCCTGGTCCGTGGCGCCCTGTCGCTCGTGCTCGCCGCCGAGGCGGACATCAGCGTGGTGGCGGAACTGGACCGGGGCGACGCCCTGCCACCGGCGGTCCGGACGCAGCGTCCCGACGTGGCGGTCGTGGACCTCGACCTCATCGGCGACACGGGCGTGGCGGGGCACTGCCCGTTGCTGGTGCTCGCCGACCGTCGCCGGGCGCGCAGCCTGCACCGGGTCTTCGTGCCGGGGCGCACCGTCGGGATCCTCGGCGCCGACGTCTCCCCGCACCGGGTGCTGGACGGCATCCGGCGGCTGGCCCGCCGCGAGTCGGTGGTCGACGCCGACCTGGTGATGGCGGCACTGAGCCGGGACAGCCCGCTCACCTCGCGGGAGACGGAGATCCTCGACCTGACCGCAGCCGGGGCGCCGGTCGTGGAGGTCGCCCGGGCGCTCGGGCTCGCCCCGGGAACCGTGCGCAACCACCTCGGCCGGATCGCCCGCAAGGCGGGCGCGCGCACGAGGGTGGAGGCGGTGCGGGTCGCCCGCGAGGCCGGCTGGATCTGACGACGGGCGGCCGGCCCCGGGACCGTCAGGCCCGGCCGAGCGGCACGCGGTCCGGCGGCGTCACGTCCTCCCAGTGCCCGACCAGCTCGCGGTAGGTGGTCGAGCGGATCAGCAGGTCGTCGTGGCTGCCGACGAGCGGCCGGTCGCCGTCGAACACCAGCACCCGCCGGGCCCGGGTCGCCGAGCTGATCCGGTGCGCGATGACCACCAGGGTGCCGCCCCGGCGGGCGAAGGCGTGCTCGACGGTCGCCTCCAGGGTCGGGTCCAGGTGACACGTCGCCTCGTCGAGGATCACCAGCGGTGCCGGGGCGAGGTAGGCCCGGACCGCCGCGACGAGCTGACGCTCCCCGGCGGAGAGGGCGGCGGGTTCCTGTTCACCGCCGGGGCGGCGCTGCTCGGCCTGCTCGCCCTGGCCCCGCCGCTGGCCGGTGCGGTGGCGGCCCCGCTGGTGGTGGGGCTGGCCGTGTTCGGGGCGTCGCTGCCGGCCAT
>NZ_WAAS01000148.1:0-15997 GCF_008806585.1 Micromonospora sp. AMSO12t | reverse complement strand
GACAGCCGGACCCGTCGTGGCAGCCGAACCTGTCGTGACAGCCGGACCCGTCGTGGCAGCCGAACCTGTCGTGACAGCCGGACCCGTCGTGGCAGCCGAACCTGTCGTGACAGCCGGACCCGTCGTGACGGCCGAGCCCGGGCAGGGCGTCGGGACACCGCCGCCGCCCGACCTGTGCGTCGACTCCGACCGACGGGTGCTGCGCTGGCTGGACCGCGAGGTCGAGTTGACCCGCCTGGAGCACGACTTCCTGCGGTGCCTGGTCGGCGCGCCCGGGCAGGTCTGGACCTACGAGCGGCTGCACCTCGAGGTCTGGGGCAACGTGCACCTCGGGCGGGGCTCCGACATGCACTCGGTGGTGCGCAGGGTGCGGCACAAGCTCGCCCGGCTGGGCGCCTCGGCGTCGATCCACGCGGTCCGCGGGGTCGGCTTCCGTCTCGCGTCGCTCTGACCCGTCCGGCCTCTTCGAGGCCCTCTGACGCGGTCCGGCCCGCCTGGTCGGAACCAGGCGGGCCGGATCTGTCAGCTGACGGTCGGCGTCAGCAGCGGACGGGTGACAACGCGAAGTCCTCCACCGTGGGGGTGGCGGTGTTGATCCTCGTCTGCCGGGTCTGGGGCTTCCAGTTGTCCTTGGCGACGATCATCGTCAACGGGTTGTTCCGACGGTCCAGCCAGTAGGCGTACTTGCCCTCGGCGTCCGTGGCGAACGTCCAGGACATCGCCCACGAGTCGACCTGGACGGTGGCACCGGGGAGCGGCGAGCTGGCACCCTGGCAGCTCGTCCCGGTGACCGTGCCCGTCAGCTTGCCCCAGGTGGTCGGCTGCAGCACGTTCATCGTGACCGCCACCGGCTCCACCGTGTACGGGGTGTTCTCCTTGATGGCGACCGAGGCGGTGTAGGTGCCGGGCTGGTCCACGTTCGCCGTCATGCCGACGTTGACCGTGACGGCCTCGCCCGGCGCCAGGGTGGCCGCCGTCTTGTCGATCGTCATCCAGCTGACGTCGGCGGTGCTGACGGCGCACTCCTCGAACCCGGGCAGCGCCTCGCTGTCCCGCGTCGCGGTGAAGCCGCCGGAGGAGCCACCGACCTTGTAGAAGCCGCACGCCGCGCCGCCGCGGTAGCGCGCCGTGTTGGCGTTCGGCAGGCTCGACCACGAGGAGGTGGCCGGGTCGTACGCGAAGCCCACGTTGGTGATGGCGCCACCCTGCGAGCCGCCGACGACCAGGAACTTCCCGTTGGCCACGGCGAACGAGCTGGCCCAGTTGTCGGCCGGCGCGTCGGCGATGGCCGTCCAGGTGTTGGCGCCCGGGTCGAAGGCGTAGCTCGCCTTCTGCGCCACGGAGCCGTCGTTGCCTCCGGTGCAGTAGACGATGCCGTCGATCCCGCCGCAGGAGAGGAAGGCCACCGACTTCGGGTAGTCCGCCAGGGTCTCCCAGCTGTCGCTGGCCGCGTCGTACCGCACGACGTCGTTCGACATCGGCGTGCAGGACGCCGTGGTGCAGCCACCGATGGCGTACAGCTTGCCGCCCGCGACCGCCTGGCCCGCGGCGGAGCGCGGCGCCGGGTTGTCGGCCTTCTCCGTCCAGGTGTTGGCCGCCGGGTCGTACGACCAGGTGGTGCCGTCCGGGCCGGCCGCCGCCCAGCCGCCGGTCGCGATGATCTTGCCGTCCAGGACGCCCACCGTCATGGCGGTACGCGCGCCGGGCAGATCGGCGATCGCGGTCCAGGTCTGCGCGACCGGGTCGTAGGCGTAGTTCTTCGCCGAGGACGCCGAGCCGGTGCCGCCAGCGATGGAGTACACCTTGCCGCCCAGGTTGACCACCCGGTTGTCCATCACCACGGCCGGGTAGTTGGCGATGTCGGTCCAGGGCGCGGCCTGCGGGCCGGCCTCGGGCGACGCCGCCGCCGTCGACTTGCCGGACGTCTTCGCCGCGAACGAGGTCGGGACCTCGAGCCGCTGCACCGGCGCGCCCTGGGAGCCGAGCACCTCCTGCTTGCTCATCCGGGAACCGTCGGCCCGCAGCAGCTCGAACCCGCCGGCGCGCTCACTGAACTCGACGGAGACCGGGGCCCCGCCGGTGTTCGTCACCGTGAACGCCTTGGTGACCTTGCCGCTGGGCATCCGGGCCGTGCCGGTGACCTGGGCCGGCTTGACCGACAGGCGGCCGGCCGCGAGCTGGAAGTTCGCCGCCGTGGCCCAGTCGGCCTGGACGTCGACCCGCTTGCTCTGGCTGACGTAGTTGCCGGCCCGGGCGGTGAACTTGTGGGTGTCCGTCAGCGTCGAGAACAGCCAGTAGAAGCCGTCCGCCAGCCCGGTGTCGTCCGGGGTCGCCACGGTGGTGGCCTTCTCCGCCGGCCGGTCGTCGCTGGTGACGGTGGCGCCGTTGACGTAGCCGTTGTCGTTCTTGTCGCGGACGTGGCCGAGCACCAGGCCGCCATCGACCGGCGTGCAGGTGAGCTGGCTGCCGATCAGGACGTTGTCGATCGACCACCACCACTCGTACGAGGCGTCGTAGTAGCGGAACCGGACCCGCGCCTGAGCCTGGCCAGCGGCCTGCGGGATGGCGACCTCGGTCACCTTCGGGCCACGGACGTCGGCCGCCTGCCGGAGCACGTTGGTCCAGGTGGTCCCGCCGTCGAGGCTGAGGTCGACGTCGGCGCGGTCGCTGCCCAGCCAGTTGTAGTCCTGGTTGAACCGGATGACCGGTGCGGTGACGCCGGTCAGGTCGACGACCGGGCTGACGAGCGAGGTGTCCTGCTTGCCGCCGGAGCCGTACTCGTCGCTGTCGACGATCGCGAAGTTGCCGGTGCCGCCGGTCAGGTTGCCCCGGGCACCGTCGTCCGTGAACTTCCAGACCTGGCCGCTGGCGGCGTGGTCCACCACGGACCAGCCGGCCGGCACGGTGCTGCCGTCGAAGGTCTCGTACTCGCCGTCGGAGCCGAAGCGGTAGCCGGGCGCGGTCGTGCAGGCGTTGGTCTGCACCGGCACCGCCACGTTGGCCGTGGCGTTACCCGTGCCGACCACGACCTGCTTGGTCACCGTCTGGTAGCCCGGGTACTGCGACTCGACCTTCAGGTCGTAGGTGGCGCCGGCCGGCAGCTTGAGGCTGTAGCGGCCGTTGACGGGGGTGGTGTAGTCGGACACGCCCGACTGACCCTGCACGGTCACCTTCGCGTAGAGCGGCCAGCCGTGCCCGGAGCCGTCGGTGACGGTTCCGCTGACGGTGACGCTCGGCACCGCCGTCAGCGCCACGTCGACGGTCGTGGTCGCGTTGCGGGCGACCGTGGCCGGCGTGGTCTTCGCCTGGTAGCCGAACGCCGCCACGGCGACCTGGTAGTCGCCGGCCGGAAGCAGGGACGAGTACGTCCCGTCGGCCCCGGTGGTCAGCTCGCGGTCCGCCGCGCCGGTCAGGGTCACCGTGGCGCCGGCGATCGGGGCGCCGGTGGTCGCGTCCGTGACCTTGCCGGCCAGGGTGCCGGTGTCGCCGATCGGGGCGGCGCTGAGCAGCGCGAGCGCGTCCAGACGGCCCTCGCCGAACACGTTGTTGTCGTCGGTGGTGCCACCGCACTGGGTGTCGGCCTTGTCGGTCGCCGAGTTGTCCAGCAGCGCGCGGGTGGCGTTGACGTCGCCGACGAGCGCCGGAGCGGCGGACCACAGCAGCGCGATCGCGCCCGCGAGGTGCGGGGCGGCCATCGAGGTGCCGTTGTAGCTGGCGTAGCCGCCGCCCGGAATGCTCGACCGGACGTTCACGCCGGGCGCCGCGATGTTGGGCTTGATCTCGCCGTTCTGGCCGGCGCCGCGGGAGGAGAAGCTGGCGATGTTGTTGTTGACGTCGTAGGCGCCGGCGGAGTAGTTGCTGACCAGGCTGCCCGGTGAGCCGCTGGTCTGGCAGGCCGATCCGCTGTTGCCGTTGGACCAGACGCCGAAGATGCCCGACGCGGTCCAGGCCAGCGTCACGTCCTCCATGAACGGGTCGTTGGAGGGCAGCGTGGTTCCCCACGAGTTGTTGATGATGTTCGGGCGCTTGCTCGCGTCCGGGTTCTGGCCGTTGAGGTCCGTCGGCTCGAGCATCCACTGGCCGGAGGTGACCAGCGCCGCGTCGCTCGGGCAGCAGCCGTTGGCCGCGATCCACTTCACGTCGGGTGCGACGCCGATCTGGTTCGCACCGGCGGAGCCGGCCATCGTGCCCATCGTGTGCGTGCCGTGGCCGTTGGTGTCACAGGGCGCGGCGCAGGAGCCGGTGGCGCGGTACCAGTTGTAGTTGTGGTCGAACGTGCCGTCGCCGTTGTTGCCCCGGTAGGAGTTGACCAGCGCGGGGTGGTCGAACTGGACCCCGGTGTCGATGTTCGCCACCGTGATGCCGGCGCCCTTCGCACCGTACTGGGACCAGACGTCGTCGGCGTTGATGTTCGCGATGCCCCACTCGAGGGCGTTCACCGTCTTCTCGTCGGTGCCCTCGGAGACCTCCGGCACCTTGTAGGCGACCGGGGCGTACAGGCCCTCGACCTCGGCGTGCGCGGCGAAGCTCTGCGCCATCGTCAGGGAGCCGCCGCTGACCTTGATCGCGTTGGTCGCCCAGAAGGTCTCGTACTTCGTGCCCGTGCCGTCGAGCTCGGCCCGGATCTTGGACTGGCTGCCGGCGGCGGTCTTCTTCAGGGCGTCGGCGACGGCGGTACCGCGCTTGGCCCAGTCCTTGATGGCGGCGGCCTGGCTGAGGTCCGCCTTGTCCTTGAAGCGGATCCAGAAGTCGCCCTCCGTCTTGCCCTGGAGTGCCTTCGTGAGCTCTGGCCGGATCTTGTCGGACGGGGAGGCCTGTGCGCCTGACCCTGTCGCGGCCAGGCTTGTCGCGGCGAGGATCATCGCCGCACCGGCGCTGACCAGTGATCTGGCCCAGCGCCTGGTGGGTGGACGTGTGAACATTCGGTGGTGCCTCCTCCAGAACGACCCAGAGTGGAACGAGCCATGGTGGAGGGTGCAGGGGCTCGTCTCCGTTCGGATGAGCGGGATCCGACCCCTCCATGCCCCCCAGGGCACCGCGCGGGTCACGCCGGCTGCCCGTCTGGACACTATGATCGACAAGAATGGGCGATCAAGAACTTGCCGTAAGCAATTTGTCACTAGCCGTTGGCCGGCGAATGGGGAGCTTGCCAATGATTGTCACGGTCATGACGAAGATGGGCAGAGGCTGCCCGTAGTTTCCGGGTGGGTGCTGTGGGGGCACGCGACGAAAGCACTGCGCCGGGCGGACCAGATCCGGCCGACGAACCATTTCCGCTGGTGATCGCGGTGACGCCGTCGGCGGCCGAGCGGATACGACTCGCGGAGCGGCTCGACGGGGTCGCGCCGCTGCTGCTGGTCGCCGACCTCGACGAGCTGCGCCGGCTGATCGCGGCGCCGCCGGGGCCCGCCCCGGCGGTGTCGGCGCGCCCGCCGACCGCCGACGACGACGCGCTGCTGATCGACTCGGCCCGGTCGACGGCCCGCAGCCGGGGCCGCGAGATCGGCCTGACGCGCCTCGAGCACGACCTGCTGGCCTGCCTGACCACCGAGCCGATCCGGGTGTGGAGCTACGCCGAGCTGCACCGCTCGGTCTGGCGTGACGAGGGCCGGGAACGCAGGGCGGACGTGCAGTCCCTGGTGAAGCGGCTGCGTCGCAAGCTCCACGAACTCGGCACCGGGGTGGCCATCGACGCGGTGCGCGGCGTCGGGTTCCGGCTGACCGACCATCAGCAGCCGAAGGTCAGCGGTTCAGGATGACTGCCTGACTTGGGCAGCCCGGGTCCGGCCCCGCGCGACCGGCGGGCCGAACCTGACCGGGACGCCGGGGGAATACAGCACGCTCACCGGCGCCCCGGCGGGCGGCGGCAGCCCGGCGGCGGCGACCAGTTCGTCGTCCAGGTGCAACAGCTCCGCCCGGTGCAGCGGCCAGCGGGGATGCCAGTTCGGCAGGTGCAGCGTCCGCCCGTACGCCCGGGTGTGCAGCCCCCAGCGGGCGGTGACGAAGTGCTCCAGCGGGGTCGGGTCGACGACCGGCTCCCCCACCCGCACCACCATGCGGCTCGTCGCGCCCACCGGGCCGGGCCAGCGGCGCCGGCACCGGTAGGTGCGGCGGTCGCCGTCCCGGACCAACCGCATCGCCGACCACATGTACGGCAGCCCCAGGGTCACCCGGGCGACCAGCACCGGGACCAGCCGCGACGCGTCGAGCGATCGGAACACCACCGCGCGCCGGCCGGCGTCGTCCACCGAGTAGAGCCGGACGTTGGTCTCCCAGAAGCTGCCGAAGTACGGGATCCCCGGCCCTCGGCCGAGGCCCAGCCCCACCATCCGGAAGCCGATCAGACCCACGTGGCTGACCCCGTCGAGGGTGTCGGGGTGGGTTCCCTCGGGCAGCAGCGGCGCGACGAGTTCCGGCGCGACCGCCCAGTGCAGGAACGTCAGGTCTTCCCAGCGCTGCCGCAGGATCCCGCGCCGGAACGTCTGCTCGGGCGCGGCGTCGACCGGCTCGATGTGCACGTACCCCATCCTGCCCCGCCGGGGCGGGCGACGTCACCCGGGGCAGCGTCCGGTCTGCCGCCCCGGGGCCGTCGCCGGCGACGCGCGCCGACGCGCGGCCGGTCAACGACGAGCGGCGGCCTCCTCGCCCTCGCGCCCCCTGGGGAGGACCGGATCGGGCGTGCTCCAGGACCGCCACAGGCGGCTGTACCCGCCCCCGGCCGCCAGCAACTGCTCGTGCGTGCCGTGCTCGACGACGCGCCCGTGCTCCAGGACGACGACGCGGTCCGCGGTGGCCGCCTGGCTGAGGCGGTGGGCGACGATCAGCGTGGTACGGCCCTCGGTGGCCGCCGTGGCGGCGCGGTCGAGGTCGCGCGCGCCCGCGCTGCCGGCCTCCGCGGTGGCCTCGTCGAGGACCGCGACGGCGGGGTCGGCGAGGACGAGGCGAGCGAGGGCGAGCTGCTGGGCCTGGGCGGCGGTGACGTGCCGACCGCCCTCCCCCACGCACGTGTCGAGACCGTCGGGCAGGGTACGGAGCCAGTCGGCGACGCCCACGAGGTCGAGCGCGGCGGTGATCTCGGCGTCGGTGGCGTCCGGGTCGGCGAGGCGCAGGTCGTCGCCGAGTGTCCCGGCGAAGACGTGCACCTCCTGGCTGATCAGCGCGATCTCGCGTCGGACGCGGTGCTCGTCCAGGTGGGTCAGCGGCACGCCGCGCAAGCGGACCGAGCCGCTGGTGGGCGCGATGATTCCGGCGGCGACACCGGCGAGCGTGCTCTTGCCCGCGCCACTCGCGCCGACGAGGGCGACGCGTTCCCCCGGTGCGAGACGGAGGGCGACGTCCCGCAGCACGACGGGTCCGTCGTCGTAGCAGTGCCGGTCGACGACCACCTCCAGCGCCGCGGGTTCGAGCGCGCCCGTCCCGGGCCGTTCCGCACGGGCGGGCCCGGAGCCGTCGGGCGCGGCGGTGTCGGGCAGTGTGGTGACGCCGACGAGCCGGGCGAGGCTCGCCCCGGCCTGGAGCACGGAGTCGGACTGGAGCAGCAGCAGGCCGATCGGGTTGAAGAGGCGGTGGAAGTAGAGGGCGGCGGTGGTCGCCGCCCCCACGGTCGCCAGGTCGTCGCGGACCAGCAGGAAACCGGCGAGCAGTACGGCGGCGAGCCCCACGAACTCGGACCGGTTGATCCGCAGCCCGAACCGGGTGTGCAGGCCGAAGATCTCCAACGACAGGTCGCGGGCCGTGGCGGAGCGATCGGCGATCCGATCGACGTGTGCGTCCTCCATCCGGTACGCGCGCACGGTCGCGGCGCCGCGCAGCGCCCCCGCCATGGCCTGTGCCCGCTCGCCGGTCGCCACCCGCTCGCGCGCGTAGTACGGGACGGACCGCTTCAGGTACCAGTAGAGCGCCAACGCGTAGGCGGGGGCGGCGGCCAGCCCGGCGAGGCCGAGCCGCCAGTCGAGGGCGAAGAGCCCCGCCGCGGTCAGCACGATGGACAGCAGCGCGCCGAGGAAGGCGGGTCCGCTGGTGGCGATCACGTTCGTCACCACGGCCACGTCGTCGCCGGCGCGGGCCACCAGGTCCCCGGTGCCGGCGCGCTCCAGCGTGGCCGACGGCAGGTGCAGGGCGCGGTCGAGGACCCGCTCCCGCAGCCGCGCCAGCACGGTCTCGCCGAGGCGTGCGGTGAGCGCGGCGCCGATCGCGGTGAGGAGGCCGGCGAGCACCGCGGCGCCCGCGATCACCCCTGCCCAGGCCACGATGCGGGGCGTGTCGGCACCGGCGATGACGTCGTCGACGAGGCGGCCGAGCACCCAGGGGGCGACCAGCCCGGCCGCCGCCGCGGCGACCAGCAACGTGCCGGCGGCGGCGCTGAGCCCGGGCAGCCGGGCGAACTCGACCCGGAGGGCGGCCCAGGTCTGCCGCGCGGTGGCCGTGGGCAGCAGCCGCCTGGTCCGCAGGCCGGGCGTGCTCGACTCGTCGGTCATCGCAGGACCTCCTCCCGGTAGCGGGCGTCGCTGGCGAGCAGGTGCTCGTGCGGGCCCTCGGCGACGACCCGCCCGCGGTCGATCACGACGACCCGGTGCGTGCTGCGCAGCAGGACCGGGCTGTTGGTGATCAGCACCGTGCCGCGGGCCGCCGCCGCGCGGGCCGAGGTCAGCCCCTCGGCGAGCAGTGCCTCGGTCACCGCGTCGACCGCCGTGGTGGGGTTGTGCAGCACCAGCACCGGCGGGTCGGCGACGAGCGCCCTGGCCAGCCCGATCCGCTGCCGTTGCCCGCCGGAGAGGTTGGCGCCCCGCTCGGTGAGCAGCCGGTCGAGGCCGTGCGGGTGGGCGGCGAGCACGTCCTCGGCCGCCGCGGCGCGTACGGCGGCGCGCAGGACCGCCTCGTCGGCGTCGGCGCCAGCGGCGAGGTTGGCGCGCAGCGTCCCCTCGAACAACGCCACGTCGTGCTGCTCGACCAGGAGAATGCCGCGTACGGCGTCGACGTGCAGGTCCTCGGCGGGCACGCCGTCGACGTACAGCGTGCCCCGGTAGTCCTCCCGGGGCACCCGGCCGGACAGCAGCGTCACCAGCGCCTCGGCCTCGCTCGGGTCGTGGGCGAGCACACCCAGGACCTCACCGGCGCCGACCCGCAGGCACAGCCCGTCGAGTCCGGCGTACCCGACCGCGTCGAGGGTGAGCCGCGCCGGGTCCGGGGCGGGTGGCCCGGCGGTACCCGGCCGGGTGAGCGGCTCGGCGCCGAGCACCCGGGCGACCCGCCCGGCGCTGGCGCGGGCCATGGCGAACAGCTGCACGGACCAGCCCAGCGTCTGCACGGGTTCGGCGACGAACTGGGCCAGCCCGACGACGGCGACGAGTTCGCCGACGGTGAGCCGGCCCTGGATCGCGAGCCAGCCGGCGACCCCGGCGACCGCCGCGAGGAAGAGGCCGTTGACGGTGGTGGTGAGCCCGAGGTGCAGGCCCTTGGTGGTGGCGGCGCGCAGGGTGACGTCGAGGGCGTGGCGGCTGGCGGCCGCGTAGCGGCGGGCGGCGTGGTCCTGCGCGCCGATGCCGCGCAGCACGCGCAGGCCGGTGACGAGGTCGACGGCGAGCGAGGTCGTGGCGGCGAGGGCCTCCTGCTGCGCGGCGCTGCGCCGGCTGAGCAGCGGCGCCATCCGTTGCAGGGCGACGACCACCAGCGGCACGCCGACGAGCACGCCCAGCCCGAGGGGGACGTCGACGACGAGCAGCGCGACGGCGGAGACCGCGATGGCGGTGAGCGCGGCGGCGCAGAGCCCCGCGACCCGTACGACGAGCGCGGTCAACTCGGCGTCGGAGGCGGTGACGGACAGCAGCTCGCCGTCGCGCATGCCGGAGCGGTTCCCGCGCGGGTCGAGGGCGCTGCGGGCGATCTCGACGCGCAGGAGGTGGGCCTCCTGCTCCAGGGCGGCGTACCCGAGGCGGGCGCCGGTGCGGTAGGCGAAGGCGAGGACGGTGAACAGGACGGCGAGACCGGCGAGGGAGAGCAGCAGCGCCCGTACGTCCCCGGTGGCGACCGCCCGGTCGATGATCACGCCGATCGCGACCGGGACGAGGGCCTCGGTGGCCTGGTGGGTGCAGAGCAGTGCGGTGCCGGCCACCACGCGGCCGCGCTGGCGGCGCAGGGCGCGGCGCAGGACCGTCCCGCCGCTGATCTTCTCGGCTGCCATGTGCGTCAGACCCCGACGGGCGCGACGGGGACGCCCGGCCGGCCGGCGGACGGGGCGCCGCAGCCGGCCGGCACGGTGACGTCGGCCCAGGTGGTGACGTCGGCCCAGGTGGGGTTCAGGGTCCGCACCCCGGGGTCGCACGCGACCCGGAGAAACGACGATGTGTGCACGAGCTGCGCCCTCCCAGCGATCGAGGGCCAGGTTAGCCTCACCTAATGGCTCCGGTGAACGGGGGCTCGGCGACCGTCAGGCGCGCCGGGGCCCGGGCTGGTCGTCACGTGGTGGCGGCCGATCGGCAGCATCAGCGGCTTCTGCGACGTCGGATCGACGATCACCTGGCTTTCGAGGCCGAACACCGCGCGGACGCACTCCTGCGTCAGGACCCGCGCCGGCTCTCCTGCGGCGTGCAGCCTGCCGGCGGCCAGCGCGATGAGGTGGTCCGCGTACCGGGCGGCGAGGTTGAGGTCGTGCAGCACCATGACGATGGTCGTGCCGCGCGTCAGGTTGAGGTCCGTGAGCAGGTCGAGGACCTCGACCTGATGGCTGACGTCGAGGAACGTCGTCGGTTCGTCGAGCAGCAACAGGTCCGTCTGCTGGGCCAGGGCCATCGCGATCCAGACCCGTTGCCGCTGGCCGCCGGAGAGCTCGTCGACCGGGCGGTCGGCGAGGTCCGCCGTCTGCGTCGCGTCCAGGGCCGCCGCCACGGCGGCGTCGTCCTCCCGGCTCCAGCGCGAGAACACGCGCTGGTGCGGGTTGCGGCCACGACCGACGAGGTCGGCCACGGTGATCCCCTCGGGCGCCGTCGGCGACTGGGGAAGCAGGCCGAGGGTACGGGCCAGTTGCCTGGCCGGCAGCCGGTGCACCTGCTCACCGTCGAGCAGGACGTGGCCGGCGCGGGGCGCCAGCAGGCGCGACATCGACCGCAGCAGGGTCGACTTGCCGCACGCGTTCGCGCCGACGATCGCCGTGATCTTCCCGGGCGGCACGAGGAGGTCGAGCGAGTCGATGACGACGCGGTCGGCATAGCCGAGCGTCAGGCTCTCGACCGCGAGCGTGTGGGTGGTGGTCACAGCGTGCCTCCCGCGCGGTTCGTACGGATGAGCAGGTAGATGAGGTAGGGGGCGCCGAGCACGCCGGTGACGACGCCCACGGGGAAGCGTGTGTCGAAGGCGAACTGACCGGCGAAGTCCGCGACGAGCACCAGCAGGGCGCCGACGAGGGCGGAGGGCAGCAGCAGCGAGCCGGCCGGGCCGACGATCCGGGCGGCGATCGGCCCGGAGAGGAAGGCGACGAAGGCGATCGGCCCGGTCGCCGCCGTGGCGAAGGCGATGAGACCGACGGCCGCGACGATGACCAGGATCCGGGTGCGCTCCAGGCGTACGCCGAGCGCCGCCGCGGTGTCGTCGCCCAACTGCATCATGGAGAGGTTGCGGGCCTGACCCAGCAGCACCGGTGCCAGGACGGCCACAGCGACCGCCACCGGGACGGTCTCCGCCCAGGTGGCGCCGTTGAGGCTGCCGGTCAGCCAGCGCATCGCCTCCTGCAGGTCCCATTCGGCGGCCTGGGTCAGGACGTACGCGGTGATGCTGTCGAGCATCGCGGCGATGCCGATGCCGATCAGGACCAGGCGGGTTCCCGCGACGCCGTCCCTGAACGACAGCGTGTAGACGACCAGCGCCACCGCCAAGCCGACGACGATCGCGAAGGCGGACACCCCCGCCTCCCCGAGGTGCAGCGTCACGATCGCGAAGGCGGCCGCGGCGCTCGCTCCGGAACTGATGCCGATGATGTCGGGGCTGGCCAGCGGGTTGCGCAGCATCGTCTGGAAGGTGACGCCGCCGAGCCCGAAGCAGGCCCCGGCCAGGATCGCGAGGACCGCCCGGGGCAGGCGGAGCGTGCCCACCGTGAAGGAGGCCCCGGGGACGTCCTCGCCGGCGATCACCGCCAGCACGTCCGCCGGCGGGTAGAAGGTGCGCCCCACCATCAGCGAGACGGCGAACGCGGCGACGACGAGGGCGGCCAGCACGACGAGCACGCCGCGTCGCCGGAGCGTACGGCGAACCCGGCCGTGGGTGACCGCCTCGAGAGTCGTGGTGCTCACAGCTCGCGCACTTTCTGCCGGCGGACGATGTAGATGAAGAAGGGGGCGCCGATCAGCGCCGTCACGATGCCCACGTCGATCTCCGCCGGGCGCGCCACCACCCGGCCGACGACGTCCGCGGCGGTCAGCAACGACGCGCCGAGGAGCGCGGAGTACGGCAGCAGCCACCGGTGGTCGAGCCCGACCAGCAGGCGGCACACGTGCGGGACGACCAGGCCGACGAACCCGATGGGTCCGGCGACCGCCGTGGCGGCGCCGCAGAGCAGCACGGCACCGATCGCCGCGACGGCCCGCACGACGGCCACCCGTTCGCCGAGTCCCGCCGCGAGTTCGTCGCCGAGCGCGAGCGAGTTCAGGGCCCGGGCCGACAGGAGGCAGATCGCGAAACCGACGGCGAGGAACGGCAGTGCCTGCCGGATGCTGTCGTAGGTCGCACCGCCGACCCCGCCGATCTGCCACGAACGGAAGCCGCCGGCCACGTCGTTGCGGGGCAGCACGAAGGCGCTGATCAGCGACGCGAGCGCGGCGGACGTGGCGGCACCGGCGAGGGCGAGCTTGAGTGGCGTCGGGCCACCGCGCCCCAGGGAGCCGACGGCGTACACGAAGACGGCCGCGAGGCCGGCGCCGAGGATCGCCGCCCAGAGGTAGCCGGTCGCCGAGGAGAGGCCGAAGGTGACCATCGCGGTGACCACGGCGAGCGACGCCCCCATGTTCACGCCCAGGATGCCGGGGTCGGCCAGCGGGTTGCGGGTCACGCCCTGCATGACCGCCCCGGACAGGCCGAGGGCCGCGCCGACGACCACGGCGAGCAGGGTCCGCGGGATCCGCTTGGTGACGGCGGCCTGCTCCATGGTGCCGTCCGCGCCCTGCAACGCGGCGAGGATGTCGGACCATCCGACGGTGCGGGAGCCCAGCGCGACCGACGCCACCATGACCGCCAGCAGCACCGCGGCCGCGACGAGGAACCACAGCAGCCGTACCCGGGCCGGACGCCGCACCACGGCGACGTCCGGCAGGGCGCGCGAGTCGAGCGTGGTCATGACACCTTGTCGGCGGCCTTGGCGAGCATCGCGACGTAGTCGTTCAGCACGAACGGGATGGCCAGCGGGGTCGGGTTCGCCGCGGTGCCCAGCGGCGTGCTGCCGGAGAGCATCACGACCGAGCCGCGCTTGATGGCGGGGATCTTCGACAGCAGCGGGTCGGCCTGCGCGGCGGCGAGCAGCTTCTCGTCTCCGTAGGCGACGATGACGTCCACGTCGTCGAAGACCTGGATCTGCTCGGCACTCTGGTCGAGCGTGAACTTGTCGGTGCCGGCGGAGAGCCCGGCGATGCTTGCCGGCGCCTTCATCCCGAGGTCCGCGAAGAACTGGGCCCGGGTGTCGTGCGTCGTGTAGAAGCCGATCTTGCTGAGGTCGGTCGGGTCGACGTGCGTCATGAACATCGCCGACTTCCCTGCCAGTTGCGGGTGCTTCCCGGCGGCGTCGGCCATCTGCTTCTCGATGTCGGCGATCAGCGCGTCGCCCTCCTTGGTCAGGCCGAGGGCCTGGCTCTCCAGCTTGATCGTGTCGCGCCACGCCGTGGCCCAGGGCGCCTTCGGGTACGCGACCACCGGGGCGATCTTGCTCAGGGTGTCGTAGTCCTGCTGGGTCAGACCCGAGTACGCGGCGAGGATGACGTCGGGCTTGGTGTCCGCGACCGCCTCGAAGTTGATGCCGTCGTTCTCGTCGAAGAGCACCGGGGCTGTCCCGCCCAGCGACTTGAGCTTTTCGGCGACCCACGGCAGGACGCCGTCGTTGTCGTCGTCGCCGAAGTTGGCCTTCGCCATTCCCACGGGAACGATGCCGAGGGCCAGCGGAACCTCGTGGTTCGCCCAGGCCACTGTCGCGACCCGCTTCGGCTTCTCCTTGATCGTCGTCGTGCCGAGCGCGTGCGTGATCGTGACGGGGAACGCCGAGGAGCCGCCGTCGGTCGAGGCGTCCTCGGCCTTCGACGAACCGCCGCACGCGGTGAGCGCCAACGTGGCGGCCATGGCGACGACCCCGGTGAGGAGGCGGTTTGAGCGCATGAAAGTACACCTCAATGCTGGTAAGGGGAGGCTAACCTAACACAGGCTCCAAGGCTGTCCTGATCTACGGCGGGGTCGCCATGAAGGGCCCCCGCATGCCGTTCCACCTGCGGTTACGGAGGCGGCACAGTCCGTGCCGCGCCGCGCGACCGACCGGGGGCGGGATTTCGGCCAACCCAGGAGAGGCTAACCTAACTTCGGAGTCAGGAGATGGCTCGCGATCCACGAAGGAGCGACGTCATGACCGTCGGCACCATTGCGGTCGAAGCCGGGGTGATCAGGCGCCCGATGCTCGCCGAGGTCGTCGCCAACCGGCCGCTCACACCTCACCTGCGGCGCATCACCCTGACCGGCGCCGAGCTCGATCGCTTCGGCTACGACGGGCCCGACCAGCTGGCACGGATCTTCCTCGCCCCCGCACCCGGCGTCGAACTGCACCTGCCGGGCTCGCCGCAGTGGTGGCCCGCCCTGCAGGCCATGCCGGCGGAGCAGCGACCGGTGGTCCGCAACTACACCGTCCGGCGCCTGGACGCCGGGCGGCGCGAGCTGGACATCGACTTCGTGCTGCACGGCGACGGCGGGCCGGCCTCCGCCTGGGCGCGCAGAGCCGCGCCCGGCGACCGGATCGGCGTGCTCAGTGACGGCGCCGCGTACGCCCCGCCCGCCGACACCGACTGGCAGCTGCTCGTCGGCGACGAGACGGCCATGCCGGCGATCACCGCGGCTGTCGAGGCGCTGCCGCCGGACGCGCGGGCGATCGCGCTGATCGAGGTGGGTTCCGCGGAACACGAGATCGGGGTGCGCACGCCGGCCGGGGTCACGCTGACCTGGCTGCACCGGGGCGGCACACCGGCGGGCGGCAGCGACGTGGTGATCCGCACGCTGCGGGACCTGGCGTTCCCGGCCGGCACGCCGTACGCCTTCGTCGCGGGCGAGTCCGCCATGGTCACGACCGTCCGTCGGCACCTGTGCACCGAACGCGGCATCGCCAAGGAGCGCGTCTACTTCGGCGGCTACTGGAAGCTCGCCCCGCACTGAGCGCCCGCCGGCCGGTGTGCCCGCCGGGGCACCCGGAGCCGCCGCGCGCGGGGCAGCCTCCTGCGTACGCGCCCGGGGCCCGCCCCACGGTCAGGGCGGGCCGGGGTCCGCTGGCCGCGACCGGGTTGACGCGTCGGTGCGGTGGTGCTCGCGCCGCGCGGGTCGCAGCAGGCCGCGGGCGATCAGTTCGACGGTGAGGACGACGGCGACGGCCTCGACCGCGAGGAGCCCGACGAGCACGACCAGCTGCGTCACCCCGGCGGCCAGGGGGCTCGCTCCACCGAGCAGCACCCCGACGAACGCGCCCGGCAGGGTCACCAGGCCCACCGTCCGGGTCTGGTCCAGTGCGGGGACCAGCGCCTGCCCGGCCGCCGGGCGGCACACCAGCAACACCGCCTCGCGTGGCAGCAGGCCCAGGGCCAGGGCGGCCTCCACCTCGCCGCGCCGGCCGGTCAGCTCGTCCAGTGCCCGACGGCCGGCCAGCGAGGTGGCGGTCATCGCCCCGCCGATCAGGATCCCCGCCACCGGAACGATCGCGATGCCCCGCAGCGGCACCAGGCCCGACAGCAGCAGCCCCAGCACCACCAGCATGCTTCCCGCGACGATCGGAGCG
>NZ_WAAS01000147.1:0-16155 GCF_008806585.1 Micromonospora sp. AMSO12t | reverse complement strand
AGTGGGGCGCGGGTACGGGGGCGACGGGTCGCGGACGAGGCGTCGCCCGCCGACTTCACCCTGCTGCTGGCCCCCGGGCCGGTGCCCGCCTGGCCGCACCGGCGGATCCGGTGGCCCGACTTCTGGGTGCCGGTCGACCGGGCGGACGCGGTCGACGCGCTGACCGAGGCGCTGCGCCGTGCCCACGGTGGCGAACGCGTCGAGGTGGCCTGCCGGGGCGGCACCGGGCGTACGGGCACCGCGCTGGCGGCGCTGGCGATCCTCGACGGGCTGCCGCCCGAGCGGGCGGTGGACTGGGTGCGCGCCACCTACCGCCCGCGGGCCGTGGAGACGCCCTGGCAGCGTCGCTGGCTGCGCCGCCTCACCTGACGCACCGCGCGCCCTGCCCCGAGCCGCGCGCCCGGCCGGCATCGCACCGCGCCCGAGCCGCGCACCCTGCGCCGAGCCGCGCACCTGGCCGGCATCGCGCCGCGCCCGAGCCGGGCACCGCACCGGGGGCACCGCAGCGGCGACTACCTTCGACGGGGCAGTCGGGCGCGGCGGGCTGTGGTGCTTGTCATCGGACGTGTTTGTGCAGCTCACGAGGGGTATGAGTGGCGCCGCACCCCGATTTCCGAGGCAGGTACCAGGCACCATGGCTCCATCCCGCATCCCCGTCCGCCACCACGGCGCCCACCGGGCGCCGGCCCGCCCGGCGTCGGTGACCGCCCGCACCGTGGCGTCCCTGGCCGTTCTCGTCGTACTCGCCACACTCTTCCTCGACGCCCTGCTGATCATCGTCGGGCTGCTCACTCCGGTCGCGGCGTCGGTGTCGCCGTTACGGCGTTGGGCGCGCCGGCTGGCGGCGCCGTCCGCCCGGGCGGTCCCCGTGTCGGGACGCTGACCGCCCGGCGGGCGCCCCCGGGCACCGCCCCCGGCCAGGCAACCGGGGATGTGGACCCGGGCGGCCGAGGGCGATGCGATCCGGGCCGGAGGGCGATGCGATCCGGGGCCGGGCGTGACCGGCCCGGTGCGGCGTCCGAAGGGTCGCCCTCGTCCGGCCAAGGGCTCAGCGGCCCACGTACTCGCGCAGGTGACGGGCGGTCAACGTGTCGGCGTGGGCGACCAGGTCGGCCGGCGTACCGGTGAAGACGATCCGGCCGCCGTCGTGTCCCGCCCCCGGACCGAGGTCGATCAGCCAGTCGGCGTGCGCCATGACCGCCTGATGGTGCTCGATGACGACGACGGTGTTGCCGGCGTCGACCAGCCGGTCCAGCAGGGCGAGCAGTTGGTCCACGTCGGCCAGGTGCAGGCCGGTGGTCGGCTCGTCCAGGACGTACGTGCTCCCGCTGTCGGCCATGCGGATGGCCAGTTTGAGCCGCTGCCGCTCGCCCCCGGAGAGCGTGTTGAGCGGCTGGCCGAGGGTGAGGTAGCCGAGCCCGACGTCGACCAGCCGGTCGAGGATCGCCCGGGCGGGCCCGCCGGGGAAGAAGTCGCGGGCCTCCGTGGCCGGCATCGCGAGCACCTCGCTGATGTTCTTCCCGCGCAGGCGGTAGGTGAGCACCTCGTCGGTGAAGCGCCGCCCCTCGCACCGCTCGCAGACCGAGGCGACGCCGGCCATCATCGCCAGGTCGGTGTAGACCAGGCCGATGCCCTTGCAGGTGGGGCAGGCGCCTTCGGAGTTGGCGCTGAACAGCGCGGCCTTGACCCCGTTGGCCTTGGCGAAGGCGGCGCGGATCGGGTCCAGCAGGCCGGTGTAGGTGGCCGGGTTGCTGCGCCGGGAACCCCGGATCGGCGACTGGTCGACGACCACCACGCCGTCGCGGCGGTGCAGCGAGCCGTGGATCAGTGAGCTCTTGCCGGAGCCGGCCACCCCGGTCACCACGGTCAGCACCCCGAGCGGGATGTCGACGTCGACGTCGCGCAGGTTGTGCAGGTCGGCGTTGCGGATCGACAGCTGGCCGGACGGCCGGCGTACGTGCTCGCGCAGGCGTACCCGGTGGTCGAGGTGCCGGCCGGTGAGGGTGTCGGAGCGGCGCAGGCCGGCGACGTCGCCGGTGAAGCAGATCCGGCCGCCGGCCGTGCCGGCCCCGGGCCCGAGGTCGACCACGTGGTCGGCGATGGCGATCGTCTCGGGCTTGTGCTCGACGACCAGCACCGTGTTGCCCTTGTCGCGCAGGCGCAGCAGCAGGTCGTTCATCCGGGCGATGTCGTGCGGGTGCAGGCCGACCGTCGGCTCGTCGAAGACGTACGTGACGTCGGAGAGGCTGGAGCCGAGGTGCCGGACCATCTTCACCCGCTGCGCCTCGCCGCCGGAGAGAGTGGCGGACTCGCGATCCAGGCTCAGGTAGCCCAGGCCGATCTCTACCAGCGAGTCGAGCAGGTCGCGCAGGTTGCCGGTCAGCGGGGCGACCGACGGGTCGTCGATGGCGCGGACGAACCCGGCCAGGTCGCTGATCTGCATCGCCGAGCACTCGGCGATGTTGCGCCCATCGATCCGGGACGAGAGTGCCGCCGCGTTGAGCCGGGCCCCGCCGCAGTCGGCGCAGGTGGTGAAGGTGACCGCCCGGTCGACGAACGCGCGGATGTGCGCCTGCATCGACTCGCGGTCCTTGGCCAGGTAGAGCCGGCGGACCTTGACCACCAGGCCCTCGTACGTCCAGTTGTTGCTGCCCACCTTGATCTTCGTGGACGGCTTGTGGAGGAAGTCCTGCCACTGCTGCGGCGTGTAGTCCTGGAGCTTCGTGTCGGGGTCGAACAGCCCGGAGTGGACGATGGTCTGCCAGTACCACGAGTCGACGGCGAAGTTGGGCACCTTGATCGCGCCGTCGTTGAGCGAGCGCTCCACGTCGACGAGTTCGTCGACGTCGAGGTCGGAGACCCGCCCGAGGCCCTCACACGCCGGGCACATGCCCTCGGCGAGGTTGAAGCTGAACGCGCCGGCCCCGCCCACGTGCGGGGTGCCGAGCCGGCTGAAGACAATGCGCAGCATCGCGTACGCGTCGGTGGCGGTGCCGACGGTGGAGCGCGAGTTGGCGCCCATCCGCTCCTGGTCGACGACGATGGCCGCGCTGAGGTTGCGCAGCGAGTCGACGTCGGGGCGGCTCACGTTCGGCATGAACGACTGGAGGAAGGCGCTGTAGGTCTCGTTGATCAGGCGCTGCGACTCGGCGGCGATGGTCCCGAAGACCAGGGACGACTTCCCGGAGCCGGAGACCCCGGTGAAGACGGTCAGCCGGCGCTTGGGGATGTCCACCGAGACGGAGGCGAGGTTGTTCTCCCGGGCGCCGCGCACCTCGATCATGTCGTGACTGTCGGCGGCGGACCGTGCTGGCTGCTGCATGCGAACCCTTCGCGAGATCGTGGGCGGGGTCCCGCCCGGGGTACATCTACGGGGGCCAGGCCGCCTTCAATCGTCTCATTCAACCTCCCGTGGAGGGTTTCATCTCCTGCTGCGGCACCAACGGCCCGGAGTGGGCGGGAAAGTCTCAAACCACGTGTAGACCGGTAGGGTGGCCCGGTGGTGGATGCGGGACGACGGGCCGGACGGTGGCGGGGGGCGGAGGTCGCGGCGACCGCGGGCATCTCCGTCCAGCAGGTGCGCAACTACGTCGACCTCGGCGTGCTGCCGCCGGTCGAGCGCACCCCCGCCGGCTACCGCGTCTTCACCGTCGACCACGTGCGGGCGCTGGCGGTGGTCCGGCGGATGGCCGAGGGGCACGGCTGGGCGCGTACCCGGGAGGTCATGGTCGCGGTGCACCGGGGCGACCTGGCGGCGGCGCTGGCGGCGCTCGACGCCGGCCACGCCGAGCTGGACCGGGAGCGGGCCGACATCCGGCGGGTGCTCGGCGCGTTCGAGACCGTGGTGACCAGCCCGGCCGCCGTCCTGCCGGCGCCCCGGCGCGGGGCCCGCATCGGCGAGGTCGCCGACCTGGTCGGCGTCCGCACCTCGCAGCTACGGCTGTGGGAGCAGCGCGGCCTGCTCCGGCCGGTCCGCGAGCGCGGCACCGGTTACCGGGTGTACGACGCGGCCGAGCTGCGCGCCGCGCAGGTCGTGGCGCTGCTGCGCCGGGGCGCGTACCCGTTCGACATCGTCGCGGCCGTGCTCGGCGAGATGCGTACCACCGGCAGTGCCCAGCGGGTCCACGCGGAGCTGGCCAAGCGGGAGCAGGAACTGCACCGGCGCAGCCTGCGGCGGCTGCACGCCTCGGCCGCGCTCTACGACTACCTGCGCCACCGCGACCCGGCGCTGCCCGGGTGACTCAGCGCAGCACCAGCAGGTCGAGGTGGTCGACGACCGGGCCCGTCGCCGTGGCGGCCGCGGCCCGGAGCCGGGCCAGCCCCGCGGCGTACTCCTCGTCGGTGATCAACTGGAGCGGGGTGTGGGCCCGGCGGTCGAGGCCTGCGGCGCACTCGGCCAGCGACGCCGCCGTGATCTGCGCGACGGGCTCGACGGTGCTGACGGTGAACCCGGCCGTGGCGAACGCGGAGCGCACCCGCGCCAGGTCCGGATAGGTCTCGAGGACGCGGACCGCCTCCGGGAACCAGCGGAACAGCGTGATCCGCTGGTGCCGGCCGGGAAACGGCGAGCGGATCAGCACGGGCGCGCCCGGGCGGAGCACCCGGCGCAGCTCCCGCGCCGCCGCGTCGAGGTCGGGGATGTGGTGCACCATCGTGGACAGCCACGCGCCGTCCGCCACGGAGTCGCGCAGCGGCAGCGCGACCGCGTCGCCGGCGAGCAGCGGTCGGTGGCTGGCGCGGGAGCGCATCGCCCCGGCGGGCTCCACCCCCACCACCCGGGCGCCGAACCACTCGGTGAAGGCGGCGGCCCAGGCGCCGGTGCCGGCCCCGAGGTCGAGCAGCGTGGTGCCGGTACGCGGCCGAAGGTGTTGCTGCACCGCGTGCCGCCACCGGTCCAGGCCGCTGCGCGGAAGCTCCCGGGTCGCGGCGAAGGCCGCTGAGTCGGCGTCGTCGTAGGAGATCAGAGCCACGGCCATCACCTCGCCACCGTCGCCGGGCGGTCCGGTCGAACGTTCCCCGGTTCTAGTCGGTGAGCGCTGCCGGAGGCAACGGCTTGTGAGCCAACCGACGCGGTGCGTCCCGCCCTCTGGGAGCCCTCCCGTCGACGCGGGCCGACGTGGCCCGGCAGCGCCCCGCCCCCGCCGGGGTCAGAGCGCCACCGCCGCCAGCACCAGCAGGGCGCACGCCGTCTCGACCAGCCCCACCCGCATCGGCGCGACCCGACGCCCGGCGAGCAGCACCGCCCGGGCCAGCAGCACCGCGAAGACCACGGCGACCGGCACCGGCGCCCAGAGCGCCCCGGCGACCGCGACGACGGCGTGGTACGTCCACGACACCCACCGGTACCGGACGCTGTCCCGCTCCCGGATCATCGTCTTGACGTGCACGACGGTGCCGACGAGGTAGCCCAGTGCCACGACCGTCACCCCGGCCACGTTGGTCCACGGCACCCCGGCGACCGTGGCGACGACGAGACCGAGCAGGCCGCACTGCGCCACGAAGGCGAGGTCGTTGACGAACGCCCGGTCGCGGCGCCGGCGTGCGTAGCCGGCGTTGACGGCCGCGAGGGCCACGAAGATCGGGGCGTAGGCGAGCGTCGCGGGCCGGGCCACCAGCACCGGCGTGCCGAGCGCGACGGTGGCGAGCCCGTACCCGACGAGGTGCGGGCGCACCCGGCGGATCCGCCCGGTCTTGACCGCCTGCAACCCGAAGTAGGACAGCGGGTATCCGGCGAGCGCGGCCCCGAGCAGGGGAAGGTGCAGCGGATGCGGGCCGGTGACGGTCAGCGCCGCCAGGAAGGGCAGCAGCAGCATCGCCCACGCGCCGTGCTGCGGCGGCACCCAGCCCGGTGACCGGCCGCGGCCCGGAGCGTGGCCGGGGGCGCCCACGGTGAGGCTCCCGGCCGGGCGGTGACGACGGGCCGGGACGGTGCTCACGGCCGGGGCGTCACGGTGAGCAGGACGGCGGCGTCCGTGACGGCGTGCAGCGCGTGCCGCAGCGGCGGAATGACCACGAGGTCGCCGGCGTCGCCCTCCCAGGACTCGTCCCCGGCCACCAGGCGCACCCGCCCCACGAGCACCTGTAGCGTCGCCTCGCCCGGGCTGTCGTGCTCGTCGAGGGAGCGACCGCCGCGCAGGGCGAGCAGGGTCTGCCGCAGGCGGCGGTCCCGGCCCGCGTGCAGGGAACGTGCGCTGCGTCCGCTGTCGGCCTCCCGCGCGGCGGCGAGCTGCTCGTCGGCGAGGTGGGTCAGCGAGAGGGCTTCCATGGTCGTCCCTTCGTCGGTGTCGGGCGGCCCGCGGGGCGGGGACGCCGCCCGGCACGTAAACCGGAAGATCGGCTACCGCTTTCAGTCTCCAGCTTCCGTTCCGGCCGGGCCCCGCGGCAGGGCCGATGGTCCCGGAACCGGTGAGTCCGCGCCGCGGAAGCGGTCGAGCGGGAGGTGAGCCGGCCACGCCTCCGACCCGTGCCGGGCCCCCGGGCCTGGAGAACCCCGCCCGCGTCCCGAACTCCGCCGACTAGGGTGCGGTGCATGAAGGTTCGGCTGCTGGCGGCCACGGCGACCGCCGTCCTCCTCGGCACCGGTGCTCCCGTCCCCGCGGCGGCCGGCCCGGCCAACCCCGTCGCCCCCGTGACTTCGGCGCCCGGCGTCGTCGCGCCCGCGACCTCCGCGCCCGGCGTCGTCGCGTCTCCGCCCGGCGTAGTGCCGTCCGCGCCCGGGGCCGTCGGGTCCGCGCCCTGCCCGAAGGCGCCCGCGCCCAAGGTGTCCCGGCCGCCGCGTCCGTCACCGCCGCCGGCCGTGCCGGGGGAGCGGGCCGTGGGCGGCCAGGCGCTCGACACCGCCGGTCTGATCGTCCCGGCGGGGGCCGCGCGCCCGCCAGCGGTAACCGCGACCTCGTGGCTGGTCGCCGACCTGGACACCGGCCAGGTGCTGGGCGGCTGCGGCCCGCACGAGTACGGCACCCCGGCCAGCGTGCAGAAGCTGCTGCTGGCGGCCACCATGCTGCCCCGGCTCGACCCGCAGCAGGTCGTCACCGTCACCGACGGGGACATGGACATCGAACCCGGCTCCTCGGCCGTCGGGCTGGTCGCCGGCGGACGGTACCGGATCGAGACCGTCTGGCTCGGGCTGCTGCTCCAGTCCGGCAACGAGGCGGCCAACGTGCTGGCCCGGCTCGGCGGCGGGCCGGACGGAATGGCCGGCGGCGTGCGGGCGATGAACGAGGAGGCGCACCGCCTCGGCGCCCTCCAGACCCACGCGGTGACCCCCTCCGGTCTCGACGGACGAGGCCAGTTCACCAGCGCGTACGACCTGGCGCTGGTCGCCCGGGCCTGCTTCGCCGAGCCGACGTTCCGCCGGTACGCGCTGACCGAGACGCACCGCATCCCCGCCCAGCCGGCGCAGCGCACCAAGGGTTTCGAGATCCAGAACGAGAACCAGCTCATCTACCGCTACCCGGGCGCGCTCGGCGGCAAGACCGGCTTCACCGACCTGGCCCGGCACACCTACGTCGGGGCGGCCCAGCGCAACGGGCGGCGGCTGGTGGTCACGTTGCTCGGTGCCGAGCCGCAGCCCGCGCGGGGCTGGGAGCAGGGCGCCGCCCTGCTCGACTGGGGCTTCACGCTGCCCCGGCGCTCCGCCGTCGGCCGGCTGGTCGAGCCCGGGGAACTGACCGCCTCGGCGACCCCCTCGCCACCCGCGCTCGCCGCCACCGTCGATCCGCGCCCGGCCGCGGCCAGCGGCCCGCTCGAGGACGGGCTGATCGCCCGGTGGCCCGTGGCCGCGCTCGCGGCGGTGGCGGTCGCGCTGCTGGGGGCGGCGCTGCTCTGGCGCCGCCGGGCGGCCCGGCGCCGGTACGGCGGGGCTCCTTCCTGACCTGGACGGGGGCGGGGCGGATCGACAAGCGACGACGGGATCCATAGACTCCGGTCTTTGCAGCGCCACGAGTCCAGGAGGATCCCCGTGTCGAGCGAACCCCGACCGCACCCCGTCCCGCCGTCGATCGAGGCACCCCACCGGCCGGCCCGTACGCTGTCCCGCCTCGCCGGGGTGGCCCTGGTCGCGGGCGCGCTGGTCACCGGTGGCGGCGCCGCCGCGGTCGCCGCGCCCGGCGGAGCCCCGGCCGACGCCGCCGCCGTTTACCGGGTCACGCCCGGCCCGTGCGCCTACACGGAGACGCCCGAGGACCCCGCCGCCAGGCCGGTCCCGCTGCCGCCCGACCCGAGGCGCACCCCCGACCGGGGCACCGTGCGCGTCACGCTGCGCACCAACCAGGGGCCGATCGGGCTGACCCTCGACCGGGAGGCGGCCCCCTGCACCGTGCAGAGCTTCCTGCACCTGGTGCGCCACCGCTTCTACGACCGGACCTCCTGCCACCGGCTCACCGCGTACCCGACGCTGAAGGTGCTCCAGTGCGGTGACCCGTCCGGCACCGGCTCCGGCGGTCCCGGCTACCGCTACGCCGACGAGCTGCCCACCGACCTGCCGCCCGCGCCCACCGACCCGACCGGCGTACGCCGGCTCTACGCCCGGGGCACCCTCGCCATGGCCAACGCCGGCCCGGACACCAACGGCAGCCAGTTCTTCCTGGTCCAGTCGGACTCGGCGCTGCGCCCCAACTACACGGTGTTCGGCTCGATCGACGCCGCCGGCCTGGCCACCCTGGACCGGATCGCCGCCGGCGGCATCGCCCCCACCGCCGAGGACCCCGCGCCGGTCGACGGCGCGCCCGCCCTGCCGGTGGACATCCGCCGCGCGGTCCGGCACCACCACCCGCACCGCTGAACCCGAAGGCCCAGTGGTCCCCGCCGGCCGCGGCGCCGTTCCGGTACGTCCGGCCGGTCTGCGACGGCGGGGGCCGGCGTGCCGGTCCGGCTACGTCCGGCCGGACCAGGACGGCGCTGGACCGGCGCGCCGGTCCGGGGCGGTCGGCTGACCCGGGCGGTGGGGGACCGCTGCGCCGACCGGAACGTCCGCACGGCCCGCGCGCGGTGACTTCCGGCGGTCAGGCCGGTGGCGATCCCCCGGAACTTCCGGAACGCTGTCGGGAGCGCCGCGGCCGGACGGCGAGCCGCGCGGTGGCGCTCACGACCGGCGCGGCGGCGCCGTGCTGTCCCGGACGACCAGGTTGGTGGCGAGTTCCACCCGGGGGGAGTCGATGCCCTCGCCCTGCGCCAGCCGCAGCACGGTCCGGGCGGCCAGGCGACCCATCTCCACCAGCGGTTGCCGGACGGTGGTCAGCGGCGGTGACGCCCAGCGGGCCTCGGGCAGGTCGTCGAAGCCCACGACGCTGACGTCGTCGGGGATCCGCAGCCCGCGGCGGCGGACGGCCTCGTAGACGCCGAAGGCCATCTGGTCGCTGGCCGCGAAGATGGCCGTCGGCGGGTCGTCGAGGTCGAGCAGCGCCGTCCCGGCGGCGAAACCCGAGGCGTGGTAGAAGTCGCCGGGGTGCACCAGACGGTCCTCCACCGGCACCCCGGCCGCCTCCAGCCCGGCCCGGTGGCCGTCCAGGCGGGCCCGGCTGCACAGCAGGTGCGTCGGCCCGGCGACGAAGCCGATCCGCCGGTGCCCGAGCGACAGCAGGTGCTCGGTCGCGGCGAGCCCGCCGGCCCAGTTGGTGGCGCCGACGGTGGGCACGTCGGTGGCGGGCACGCCGGCCGGGTCGACGACGACCACGGGCACGTTGAGGCGGCGCAGCTGCGCGTGCAGCGGCGGGCTCAGGTGCGAGGTCACGAAGATGACGCCGTCCGTGGCGCGGGCCCGCAGGTTCTGCAACCACTGCCGGGCGGCGGTCGACTGGCGGTGGATCGCGGAGACCACCGTGCCGACGCCCGCGCCGTGCCCGACGTCCTCGACCCCCCGGATGATCTCGACCGCCCAGGGGCTGTCCAGGTCGTTGAAGACCAGGTCGACCAGGCCGACGCGGCTGACCGTGCGGCTGCCGCGGCGCTGGTAGCCGTGCTGGCGCAGCAGCTCCTCCACCCGCTCGCGGGTGCCGGGAGCCACGTCCGAGCGCCCGTTGAGCACCCGCGACACGGTCGGCACCGAGACCCCGGCCTCCCGCGCGATTGCGGTGATGGTGATCCTGCGCCCGTCGTCGCCGTCCACCCGCGTCTCCTTCACCGGTCGGAAGACCGACCGTACCCGTGACCACCGAAAAACGTCCGGAACGGCGTGGCCGCTCCACCGGCCCATCTTGCCCCACGATCGGGGGTTGACGACACGGCAGGTCGGTTCTAGCGTTCGGACGAGTTACGGAAGTATTCCGGAAACTTGTCGGACACCTTTCGGTCGTCGCGCCGGCGGCGACGTCCCCCACCACACCCCCACCACGAGAGGTCGATCATGACTGTACGCACGCGGCTCGCCCGGGTCGTCGCGCTCGGCGCCGCCCTGGCGCTGGCGTTGCCACTGACCGCCTGCGGTGACGGTGACTCGGCCGCCGGCCCGGACGAGATCCGCATCCTGGTGTACGGCGACGCCACCAACAAGGTCGAGAAACAGCTCGTCGAGACGTTCAACAAGACGTCGAAGGTCAAGGCGGTGCTGGACACCATCCCCGGCGCCGACTACCAGACCAAGCTCCAGACCATCATCAACACCAAGCAGGCGCCGGACGTCTTCTTCAACTGGGGCGGCGGCAGCATCACCCCGTTCGTCAAGGCCGACCTGTTGCTGCCGCTGGACGACATGATCGCCAAGGACCCGGGGCTGAAGGCGAACTTCCTGCCGTCGGTCTTCAACACCGCCATGGTCGACGGCAAGGCGTACGGGGTGCCGATGCGCGGCACCCAGCCGGTGCTGCTGTTCCACAACAAGAAGGTCCTCGCCGACGCCGGGATCACCCCGCCGAAGACGTGGGACGACCTGCTGGCGGCCGTGCGGACGCTCAAGGGCAAGGGGATCACGCCGATCGCCCTCGGCGGCGGCGACCAGTGGCCGACCCAGATGTGGTACCAGTACCTCTACGACCGGGTGGCCGGCCCCGAGCTGTTCGCCAAGGCGCTCGGCGGCGACAAGAGCGCCTGGGAGAGCCCGGAGAGCCGCCGCGCCCTGGAGCTGCTGCGGCAGCTGACCGACGCGGGTGCGTTCGGCACCAACTTCGACTCGGTCAAGTTCACCGACGGCGGCTCGCCCGCCCTGCTGTCCAGCGGCAAGGCCGGCTTCGAGCTGATGGGCTCGTGGAACTACTCGACCCACCACGACGCCAACCCGACCTTCGCCGCCGAGGGCCTCGGCTGGAGCGCCTTCCCGAGCGTCCCGGGTGGCAAGGGCGACCCGCGCAACGTGGTCGGCAACACCAACAACTTCTACTCGGTGCTGAAGAAGACCCGGCACCCGGAGGCGGTGGCCGAGTTCCTCAAGCTCCAGTACTCCGACGAGTTCGTCCAGGCGCAGCTGTCCATCGGCAACCTGCCGACCACCACCAACACGGAGAAGTTCCTCGACGGCGCCACCAACCCGGACTACCTGAAGTACCAGTTCACCCTGGTCAAGGAGGCCCCGAACTTCCAGCTCTCCTGGGACCAGGCGTACCCGCCGGCCGCCACCACGACCATCCACCAGGCCGTGCAGCAGTACTGCAACGGCCGGATGGACGCCGCCGGCTTCATCAAGGCGATGCAGTCCCTCCAGGCGGGCTGAGCGCGACCATGTCCACCACCACCCTCGCCGCCTCCGCCGCGACGGAGCAGCGACGGGCCCGACGAAGCCCGGGCGGCCCCACCCTCAGCCGCCCGGGCTTCGCCTGGGCCCTCCCCGCCACCCTGTTCTTCGGGCTCTTCGCGCTCGTCCCGCTGGTCCTCGTGGTCGTGCTCAGCTTCACCAGTTGGGCGGGCCTCGGCTCGCCGGAGTACGTCGGGCTGGACAACTGGCAGCGGCTCGCCCGCGACCCCGTGATGATCAACAGCCTGTGGCTGAGCGTCCTGCTCACCGCCCTCGGCGTGCTGGTGCAGACGCCGCTGAGCCTGCTGATCGGCGTGTGGGCGGCCGGGCCGCAGCGCAACCGGGCCGTGCTGTCCGCCATCTTCTTCCTGCCGCTGCTGCTGTCGGCGACCGCCGTGTCGGTGCTGTGGCGGGCGCTGCTCGACCCGAACTTCGGCGTGCCCGGCCAGGCCCCGTGGCTGTTCGGCGACGGCAACCTCTTCGGCAGCCGGACGGGCGCGATCGCCGTGCTGGTCTTCGTCGGCAGCTGGCAGTTCATCCCGTTCCACGCGCTGATCTACCAGGGCGCGGCCCGCGCCGTGCCGGCGGTGCTCTACCAGGCCGCCGAGGTCGACGGCGCCGGCCGGTGGGAGCAGTTCCGCCACGTGACCCTGCCGCAGCTGCGCAACGCCATGATCACCTCCGTGGTCCTCATGGTCGTCGGCGGGCTGACCACGTTCGACACCGTGCTGATCCTCACCCAGGGCGGGCCGGGCACCGACACCACCATCACCGCCTACCACATGTACGAGCAGGCGTTCCGGAGCTTCGACTTCGGCGCGGGCGCGGCCATCGCCCTGCTCCTCGTCGTCGTCGCCACCGTCATCTCGCTGATCGTGGTCCGGGTCTCCGGCTACGACAAGATGCGCTCCACGATGGAGGGCCTGTGAAGCGGCACCGCCCAAACTGGATCGCCGGGATCGGCGCCCTGGCCTGGCTCCTCGTGGTCGGCCTGCCGATCTACGTCATGCTGGCGACCACCGTGCAGACCCGGGAGGGCTACGGCCGCAACGGCCCGCTCGCCCCGCCCGACACCTTCACCCTCGACAACTACACCGGCGCCTTCGACGAGGGCTTCGGCCGCTACCTGTTCAACACTCTCGTGGTGACGGTGAGCGTGGTGGCCATCGTGCTGCTGCTCGTGCCGCCGCTGGCGTACGCCATCGTGCGCAGCCGCAGTCGGCTCACCTCCGGCGTGTTCCGGCTGTTCCTGCTGGGCCTGGCGATCCCGGCGCAGGCGGTCATCGTGCCGATCTTCTACCTGATCAGCAAGGCGGGGCTCTACGACAACCTCGTCGGCGTCATCCTGCCCACCGCCGCGTTCTCCCTGCCGGTGTGCGCGCTGATCCTCAGCGGCGTCATGCGGGACATCACCCCCGACCTGTACGAGGCGATGGCCATCGACGGCGCCAGCCCGGCGCGGGTCTTCGCCCAGCTGGTGCTGCCGCTGTCGCGCGGCGGGATCGCCACGATCGCGGTCTTCTCCGCCCTCCAGGCGTGGAACGGCTTCCTGTTCCCGCTGATCCTCACCCAGTCCGACTCCACCAAGGTGATCACCCTCGGCCTCTACAACTTCCAGACGCAGTACGGGATCAACATTCCCGGCCTGCTCGCCGCGGTCGTGCTGTCGATGGTGCCCGTCCTGCTCGTCTATCTGTTCGCCCGGCGGGCCCTGGTGCAGGGGCTGATGGGCGTCGGAGGAAAGTGACCGACAACGTGACCCTCGACATCGCCCCCGGCACCGCGATCTGGACCGACCCGACCCTCGACCTCGCGACCCGGGTGGACGCCCTGGTCGCCGTGATGACCCTGCCGGAGAAGGTGGCCCAGCTCTACGGCGTCTGGGTCGGCGCCGCCGCCGACGGGGGAGAGGTCGCGCCGTACCAGCACGAGATGGAGGAACCGGTCGACCTGGCCGCCCTGCTGGACACGGGTCTCGGCCAGCTGACCCGCCCGTTCGGCACCGCCCCGGTCGACCCCGCGCTCGGCGCGCTGTCGCTGCTGCGGACCCAGCAGCGCGTCGCCGCCGCCAACCGGTTCGGCATCCCGGCGATGGCGCACGAGGAGTGCCTGGCCGGCTTCGCCGCCTGGGGCGCCACCGCGTACCCCGTGCCGCTGTCCTGGGGCGCCACCTTCGATCCGGAGCTGATCGGGCGGATGGCCGCGGCCATCGGCGCCGACCTGCGCCGCGTCGGGGTGCACCAGGGGCTGGCCCCAGTGCTCGACGTGGTGCGCGACGCGCGCTGGGGGCGGGTGGAGGAGACGATCGGCGAGGACCCCTACCTGGTGGGCACCATCGCCACCGCGTACGTGCGGGGCCTGGAGTCCGCCGGCGTGGTGGCGACGCTGAAGCACTTCGCCGGCTACTCCGCCTCCCGGGGCGGGCGCAACCTGGCGCCGGTGGCGATGGGCCCCCGCGAGCGCGCGGACGTGATCCTCCCGCCGTTCGAGATGGCGGTACGCGAGGGCGGCGCGCGGTCGGTGATGCACGCCTACACCGACACCGACGGGATGCCCTCGGCGGCCGACGAGGAGCTGCTGACCGGCCTGCTCCGCGACGCCTGGGGCTTCCCGGGCACCGTGGTGGCCGACTACTTCGGCATCGCCTTCCTGCACACCCTGCACGGCGTGGCCGGCAGCTGGGCCGAGGCGGCGGCCGAGGCCCTGGCAGCCGGCGTGGACGTCGAGCTGCCGACGGTCAAGACGTTCGGCGAGCCGCTGCGCGAGGCGCTCGCGGCCGGCGCGGTGCCGGAGGCACTGATCGACCGGGCGGTGCGTCGGGTGCTGACGCAGAAGGCGCAGCTCGGTCTCCTCGACGCCGACTGGAGCGCGGTGCCGGCCGCGCTGGCCGGCGCCGACCTGTCCGACCCGGAGGCGCTGCGCGGCACCGTCGACCTGGACCCGCCCGCCAACCGGGCGCTGGCCCGCGAGGTGGCCGAGCGCTCCGTGGTGCTGCTGGCCAACGACGGCACCCTGCCGCTGCACCGGCCGGCCCGCATCGCGCTGGTCGGCCCACAGGCGGAGAGCCCCACGGCGGTGCTGGGCTGCTACTCGTTCCCCGCCCACGTCGGCTCCCGGCATCCCGAGGTGCCCGTCGGCATCGCGCTGCCCACCCTGGCGGCGGCGCTGCGCGCCGAGTTCCCCGGCAGTGTCGTGGTCACCGTGGCCGGCGTCTCCGTCGACGGCGACGACACTTCCGGGGTGCCGGCGGCCGTCGCGGCGGCGCGGGACGCGGACGTGGTCGTCGCCGCGCTCGGCGACCGGGCGGGACTGTTCGGGCGGGGCACCAGCGGCGAGGGCTGCGACGCCGAGTCGCTGGCCCTGCCCGGGGCGCAGCAGCACCTGCTCGACGCGCTGCTGGACACCGGTACGCCCGTGGTGGTGACGATGCTCGCCGGGCGACCCTACGCGCTGGGCCGGGCGGTGACCGACGCGGCGGCGATCGTGCAGTCGTTCTTCCCCGGCGAGGAGGGCACCCCGGCCGTCGCCGGCGTGCTCAGCGGCCGGGTCGCACCGCAGGGGCGGCTGCCGGTCAGCGTGCCCCGGGGGCCGGGCGCGCAGCCGACCACCTACCTGTCGGCCCGGCTGGGCCAGGCCAGCGACGTCTCCAACGTCGACCCGACGCCGGCGTTCGGCTTCGGGCACGGCCTGGGCTACACCACGTTCGACTGGTCGGGCCTGGTCGTCGACGAGCCGCTCGCGGCGACCGACGGTGAGCTGCGGCTGCACTTCACGGTGCGCAACACCGGCTCCCGGTGGGGAAGCGAGGTGGTGCAGGTGTACGCCCACGACCCGGTGGCCTCGGTGGTCCAGCCGGTGCAGCGGCTGGTCGGTTACCTGCGGGTGCCGCTGGAGGCGGGCGCGGCCTGCCGGGTCGACCTGGCCGTGCCGGCCGACCTGTTCGCCTTCACGGGGCGCGACGGGCGGCGCGTCGTCGAGCCGGGGGAGCTGGAGCTGCGGCTGGCGGCGTCCAGCACCGACCACCGGCTGGTGGCGGCGGTCGCGCTGCGTGGTCCCGCCCGGCACGTCGACCACACCCGGCGGCTGCACCCCCGCTTCGCCGTCACGCCGTCGGCCGGCTGAGCGGTGGCCCTCACCGACCTGCCCGAGGAGCAGTTGCGCGCGTACCGCGGCGGGGTGCGGGAGCCGGCGGACTTCGACCGGTTCTGGGCGGACACGATCGCCGAGTCGCGGGAGTGCGGCTGGCCGGTGCGCGCCGAGCCGGTGCCCACCGGGCTGGCCACGATCGACGTGCTCGACGTGACCTTTCCCGGCTTCGCCGGGCAGCCGGTGCGGGCCTGGCTGCGGCTGCCGCGCGGCGCCGAGTCGCCCCTGCCCACCGTCGTGCAGTACGCCGGCTACGGCGGCGGCCGGGGCCACCCGCTGGAGAACCTGCTGTGGGCCTCGGCCGGGTTCGCGCACCTGCAGATGGACACCCGGGGGCAGGGGGCGGG
>NZ_WAAS01000146.1:0-16242 GCF_008806585.1 Micromonospora sp. AMSO12t | reverse complement strand
CGTCCAGCGTCGGCATCCGGACGGTAGTGTGAATCTTCCCTCCCCACGGCCCCCTCCTCGCCCCGTGAAAATCTGCTTGGGTGACACTACTTCGGTCCGAACACTATGCGGCGGCCGGAGCCCGCGGGTGGGCATTCACCCGTGCGGGAGCGGCGTGCCGCTGGTTTCCGTTGGCCAGCGTGGGCAAACGAGGGAGCGTGCAGATGGATTTCGACGTGACGGTTGAGATCCCCAAGGGTCACCGCAACAAGTACGAGGTCGACCACGCGACCGGCCGGATCCGGCTGGACCGTACCCTCTTCACCTCCACGCAGTACCCGGCCGACTACGGCTTCATCGAGGGGACACTGGGCGAGGACGGCGACCCGCTGGACGCGCTCGTGCTGGTCCCCGAGCCCACCTTCCCGGGCTGCCTGATCCGGTGCCGCACCATCGGCATGTTCCGGATGACGGACGAGAAGGGCGGCGACGACAAGGTCCTCTGCGTGCCCTACGAGGACCCGCGCCAGGAGCACCTGCGCGACATCCACCACCTCGGCGAGTTCGACCGGCTGGAGATCCAGCACTTCTTCGAGGTCTACAAGGACCTGGAGCCCGGCAAGTCGGTCGAGGGCGCCACGTGGGTGGGGCGGATCGAGGCCGAGGCGGAGATCGTGGCGTCGTACCAGCGCGCCCGGGACGCCGAGGCGCGCGGCGAGTCCACGCACTGACCCGGCACAGACCACCGACGGGCCCGGGGGCCGCTCAGCCGAGCAGCCCCCGGGCCCGTTCGTACAGGTCGAGCACCGCGCAGGCGACGGGCACCACCGACACCACCAGGGCGGTGTCGGTCAGGTCCGCGATCCGGCCGACGTACGGGGAGACCGGGCGGCGGGCGTACGTGGTGCCGGCGACCACCGCCACCAGGGCCAGCGCCAGCCCGCCGACGACCAGCGTGAGGCGGCCGGTCGGGCCGGAGCGCCCGACGAGCACGGCGCCCAGCACGGCGTACCCGGCGAGGCCGGCGACGACGGTCGGCACCCGATGGCGCAGGGACACGAACAGCCGGGAGCGGAGCAACAGCACGGCCGCGGCCACCGCCACCAGCAGCCGGCCGGCCGTCCCGCCGGAGAGGCCCAGCACCACCGCGGCGGCGACCGCCAGCACGGCGTGCCCGAGCAGCATCCCGGTGAGCATCTCCTCGGTGCGGGCCACCGCCGCGTAGACCCGGTCCCGGTCCGGCAGGTCGCGGACCCGGTCGGCGTCGCCCGGCTCGCCGGTGGGCAGGGTGATCGGGGGCAGCGGCACCTTCCCGAGCCGGATGGCCAGCAGCGGCACCGCCCCCACGGCGAAGACCAGCACGCAGAGCAGAATCGCCGCCGTGCCGGCCGGGCTGAGCAGCAGTCCGCCGAGGGCCGCCAGCGCGCCCACGAACCCGGCGGTGGCGCCCGCCACGAAGACCCGCAGCCGGGTGGCGACGCCGACCAGCCCGAGCACCGACACCAGCAGCAGCGCCACCGACCCGGCGAGCAGCTCGGGCGCGCCGACCCAGCGCAGCCCCGGGACCGGCCCGACCGGATCGCCGGAGCTGACCGCCAGGGCGCCCGCCGCCGCCGCGTACGGCAGGGCGTAGCCGCCCAGGGTCGCGCCGGCGGCCCCGTCCGCGTGGGCACGGGACGCCACCACCCCGGCGAGGGTGAGCAGGAGCGCCACCACGGCGGCGGCCGGCCAGGCCGACCCGTACGCCGGACCGCCGGCCGTCACGGCGAGCAGCCCGACGGCCAGCGGCACGGCGGCCCCGGCGAGGGCGGCGGCCCGGGTGGCGGCCGGTGACCACGCCCCGCCGCGCCGCCGGGCGCCGTCGGCGATCGCCTCGACCACGTCGTCGTACTCCAGCTCGGGCCACTGCGCGCGGGCCGGCACGAGGTGCAGCACCTCGCCGTCGCGGACCCCCTGCGGCAGCAGGGCCTGGGCGGTGGTCAGCACCGCGCCGTCGGTGCGCCGCAGCACCCAGCCGCCGTGCCGCTCGCCGTCGTCGGCGAGCCCCTCGCCGGCGTGCCGCAGCACCTCGGGCAGCAGCTCGGCCAGGGGCACCTGCTCGGGCAGTGCGACGTCGACCCGCCGCTGGGGGGCGCTGATGGTGACCCGGGCCAGCCCGATCGTCATCGACTGATCTCCATGTTCGGCGGGGTTGGTGGCTGCGCGGACGACAGGACTTTACCTACCATGAGCCAGGCTCGGGTTACCGAGCGCTGTCAGGAGGTCGAGTGTCCACTGTCGTCATCAAGCGGCCGCCCCGCCGACCGGCGCCGGAGATCCCGGTGGGTGAGCTGCCGGTGGACGCGCCGCCGGAGATCCCCGCCGTGGCCGGCGGGCGCTGGCAGCAGCTGCTCATGGTGCTGCCCATGCTCGGCGGCACCGTGGCGATGGCGATGATGTTCGGCCGCGGCGGGGGCGCCTACTCGTA
Organism: Micromonospora sp. AMSO12t; assembly: GCF_008806585.1. Classification (NCBI taxonomy): domain Bacteria; kingdom Bacillati; phylum Actinomycetota; class Actinomycetes; order Micromonosporales; family Micromonosporaceae; genus Micromonospora; species Micromonospora sp. AMSO12t. The sequence continues at coordinate 13,796 of NZ_WAAS01000146.1, read as the reverse complement.
CGTGGTCGGCGGGATGTTCGGGCTCTCCTCGCTGGCCATGCTGGTGACCTCGTGGGGCAGCGCCTCCGGCACGCCGAAGAAGTCGGAGATGATGGCCGCCCGGCGGGACTACCTGCGGCACCTGACCGTGCTGCGGCGCCGGGTCCGGCAGACCGCCGGGCAGCAGCGTGCCGGGCTCTACTACCGGCACCCGGATCCCGGCCGGCTCTGGTCGACCGTCGACAGCCACCGGGTCTGGGAACGCCGCCCCACCGACCCCGACTTCGGGGTGGTCCGGGTCGCCGTCGGCCCGCAGACCCTCGCCACCCCGCTGGTCCCCCCGGTCACCCGCCCGCTGGAGGAGCTGGAACCGATGACCGCCGGCTCGCTGCGCCGGTTCCTGGACGCGTACTCCGTGGTGCCGGACCTGCCGGTGGCGCTCTCCCTGCGCAGCTTCGCCCGCGTCTTCGTACGGGCCGCCGGCCCGGGCGACGACGGCGACGGACCCGCCGCCCAGGCCCTGGCCCGGGCGATGCTCGCCCAGCTCGCGGTCTTCCACGCCCCGGACGAGCTGCTCGTCGCCGTCTGCGCCGGGCCGGAACGGCGGGCCGCCTGGGAGTGGGTCAAGTGGCTGCCGCACGCCCACCACCCCACCCGCACCGACGCGCTCGGCCCGGTCCGGCTGGTCACCAGCGCGGGGGTCGAGCTGGAGGGGCTGCTGGACGAGGTGCTGGCCAGCCGGTCCCGGTTCAGCCCCGCCGGCCCGGCCACCGACGGCCCGCACGTGGTGGTGGTGCTCGACGGGGGCGACCTGACCGGCGCCACCGACCTGACCGGCGACGGCGGCATCGACGCGGTCACGATCATCGACCTGGACACCCCGCCGCCGCGCCTGCTGGACCGGTTCGCGCTGCTGCTGGAGCTGCGCGGGGGTCGGCTGCACTCCCACTCCGCCGACGGGCACGCCGAGGTCGGTACGGCGGACCGGCTGGACCTCGTCGACGCGGAGGCCGTCGCCCGACGGCTGGCCCCGCTGCGGCTGGCCACGGCGGCACGCGGCCCGGACGCCCCGCCGGGCGCGGAGCTGGGCCTGCCCGAGCTGCTCGGTCTCGGCGACCCGGAGAGCTTCACCGCCGAGCAGGGGTGGGCGCCCCGGTCCGCCCGGGAGCGGCTGCGGGTGCCGATCGGGGTGGGCACCGACGGCGGCGCCATCGAGCTGGACCTCAAGGAGTCGGCGCAGGACGGGATGGGGCCGCACGGCCTGCTGATCGGGGCGACCGGCTCCGGCAAGTCCGAGCTGCTGCGCACGCTGGTGCTCGGGCTGGCCGCCACGCACAGCTCGGAGCAGCTCAACTTCGTACTGATCGACTTCAAGGGCGGCGCGACCTTCGCCTCGTTCGACCGGCTGCCGCACACCGCCGCGGTGATCACCAACCTGGCCGACGCGCTGCCGCTGGTCGACCGGATGGTCGACGCCATCAACGGCGAGCTGGTCCGCCGCCAGGAGCTGCTGCGCCGGGCCGGCAACTTCGCGAGCCTGCGCGACTACGAGCGGGCGCGCGCCGCCGGCACCCCGCTCGCCCCGCTGCCGTCGCTGCTGCTGATCTGCGACGAGTTCTCCGAGCTGCTCTCGGCCAAGCCCGACTTCATCGACCTGTTCGTGCAGATCGGCCGGCTGGGCCGGTCGCTCGGCGTGCACCTGCTGCTGGCGAGCCAGCGGTTGGAGGAGGGGCGGCTACGCGGACTGGACACCCACCTGTCGTACCGGATCGGGCTGCGGACCTTCTCGGCGCTGGAGTCCCGCACGGTGCTCGGGGTGCCGGACGCGCACGAGCTGCCCCGCTCCCCCGGCCACGGCTACCTGCGCTTCGGCACCGAGCCGCTGGTGCGGTTCAAGGCCGCGTACGTCTCGGGGGCGCTGCGCCGGCGCGGTGCGGCGCCCGGCGCGGGCGGCGCCGGGGCCCCGCGCCTGCTCGCCTTCTCCACCCACCTCGTGCCCAAGCCGGAGCCGGTCGGGCCGCCCGCCCTGCCCGCGACGGCCGACGAGGGCGGCACGGAGAGCCTGCTGGAGCTGATGGTCGACCGGCTCGCCGGGCAGGGGCCGCCGGCCCACCAGGTCTGGCTGCCCCCGCTCGGCCGGGCGCCCGCGCTGGACGAGCTGCTCGGGCCGGTCGGCGTGGACCCGGCGCGCGGTCTCACCTTCGGCAACCCGGAGCTGCACGGCGCGCTCCAGGTGCCGGTCGCGGTCGTCGACAGGCCCTTCGAGCAGCGCCGCGACGCGCTCTGGCTGGCGCTGGACGGCGCCGCCGGCCACGTCGCGGTGGTCGGCGGCCCGCAGAGCGGCAAGTCGACCGCGCTGCGCACGCTGATCTGCGCCCTGGCGCTCACCCACACCCCGGCCGAGGTACAGGTCTACTGCCTCGACTTCGGCGGCGGCGGGCTGGCCGCGCTGCGCGACCTGCCGCACGTCGGCGGGGTCACCGGCCGCGCCGACCCGACGGCCGTCCGGCGTACGGTCGGCGAGATCGCGACCCTGCTGGTCGACCGGGAACAGCGCTTCGCCGAGCTGGGCGTGGAGTCGATGGCCGCCTGGCGGCAGCGCCGGGCCGCGCTCGCGGGCACCGGCCAGCCCGGGGCCGACCCGTTCGGCGACGTGTTCCTGGTGGTGGACGGTTGGGCCACGCTGCGCGGCGAGTACGACGACCTGGAGCCCCTCATCACCGACCTGGCCACCCGGGGGCTGTCGTACGGGGTGCACGTGGTGGCGACGGCGGTGCGTTGGCTGGACTTCCGGCCGGCGATCCGGGACCTCTTCGGTTCCCGGCTGGAGCTGCGCCTCGGCGACCCGGCCGACTCGCTGGTGGCCCGCCGGGCGGCGGCGAACGTGCCGGAGAAGACCCCCGGCCGGGGCGTCACGGCGGAGAGCCTGCACTTCCTCACCGCGCTGCCGCAGCTCGCCGCCTCCGGCGGGGACACCACGGATCTGGTCAAGCAGTCCGCCGGGGGCTGGGCCGGCCCGGTCGCGCCCCCGGTGCGGCTGCTCCCGCCGGTGCTCCCGTACGCCGAGCTGGACCTGGCCGCGGCCACCGGACTGCGCATCCCGGTGGGGATCGCCGAGGCGGACCTGCGCCCGGTGGTGCTGGACTTCGGCACCGAGCCGCACTTCGTGGTCTTCGGCGACGCCGAGTGCGGCAAGTCGTCGTTCCTGCGCGCGCTGGCCACCTCGATCATGACCCGGTTCACCCCGGAGCAGGCCCGGGTCATCCTGGTCGACTACCGCCGCAGCCTGGTGGACCTGACCGAATCGGCGTCGCCGCACCTGATCGGCTACGGCTCCGCCGCGGCGCACACCACCGACCTGGTCGAGTCCGCCGCCGGCTACATGGCGGGGCGGGTGCCCGGGCCCGACGTCACGCCCGCGCAGCTGCGGCAGCGGTCGTGGTGGTCCGGGCCGGAACTGTTCGTGCTGGTCGACGACTACGACCTGGTCGCCGGCGGGCCGTCCAACCCGCTGCGCGCCCTGGAGGAGCACCTGCCGCACGCCCGGGACGTCGGGCTGCACCTGGTGCTCGCCCGCCGCTCGGGCGGCGCCGGACGGGCCCAGTACGAGCCGCTCGTGCAGCGCCTGCGGGAGCTCTCCACCTCGGGGCTGGTGATGGCGGGCAGCCCGGAGGAGGGGGCGCTGGTCGGCCCGGTCCGGCCCGGTCCGCTGCCCCCGGGGCGCGGCCGGCTCGTCACCCGGCGCGAGGGCGTACGCCTCGTCCAGTTGGCCCATCTGCCGCCGCCGTGACCGGTGTCCCGGGAACGCCCCGCAAGGCGGCGAGGAACCGGTAATCTCCGATCGTCATGTTTGCGTCGCGATGAATCCCTGAGGATGTGACGACCGTGCGGCACAGCTGTCCGCCAGCGGCTCGGCGGATCGCCGGACGTACGTTGCTCGGTCTGGCGGCCGCCGTCGTGTCGGTCGCGGGTCCGGTCACGGCGGCCGACGCCGCCCCTCCGCAGCCCGCCGCCCGGCCGGTCCTCGACCCGCCGGCCGTCGTCGTCCCGGTGGCGCTCGCGGCGCCCGACAGCAAGAACCGCCCCGACCAGGTCCGCGACGAGCAGTGGCAGCTCGACGTGTTGCAGGCGAAGACCGCGTGGCGCAGCTCGACCGGGCGGGGGGTCACCGTCGCGGTGATCGACTCCGGCGTGGACGCCGCCCATCCCGACCTGGCCGGCCAGGTGCTGCCCGGCCTCGACCTGGTCGCGCCCCGGGGCGCCGCCGGCGACCCCGATCCGGTCGGCCACGGCACCACCGTGGCCGGGCTGATCGCCGGCCGCAACGACGACGCGCGGGGGGCCGTCGGCCTGGCGCCGGACGCCCGAATCCTCCCGGTGCGCGTCCTCGACGCCGAGAACCGCTACGACGACGCCCTGATCGTCGCGAAGGGCGTGCGCTGGGCCGTCGACAACGGTGCCCGCGTGATCAACCTGTCCCTCGGCGGCAGCGGCGACAGCCCCGCCCTGGCGGCGGCGCTCGACTACGCCTTCGCCCGGGACGTCGTCGTGGTCGCCTGCACCGGCAACCTGGGCAACTCGTCCAACGCGAAGGTCTGGTACCCGGCCCGCGAGCCGGGCGTCATCGCGGTCGCCGGGTCGGAGCGCGACAGCGACAACCTCTGGTCGGGTTCGATCACCGGGCGGGCCACCGTGCTCACCGCCCCCGCGACCGGCCTGGTCGGGGCCCGGCCGGGCGGCTACTGGCGGGTGCAGGGCACCAGCTTCGCGGCGCCGCTGGTCGCCGCCACCGCCGCGCTGGTGCGGGCCCGCTACCCGGAGATGTCCGCCGGCGACGTCGTCAACCGGCTGCTCGCCACCGCCCGCGACATCGGCCCCACCGGCCGGGACGACCGTTTCGGGTACGGCATGGTGAACCCGGTCGCCGCGCTGGACGCCGAGGTGAGCCCCGTGGGCCGCAACCCACTGGACGACGAGTCCTCGCCGGGCGTGGTCGGTTTCGGCCCGGCCCCGGGGGCGACGCAGCCCGACGTCGCGGGGGTCGGCGGCGACCCGCGCGGCTTCACGGTGCCGCGCCAGCAGTCCCGGTGGGCGGCGCAGCCGGCGGGCGCGCAGGAGGAGACCACTCCGGAGCAGCTGTGGACCGGGGCCGCGTTCTTCGTCGCCCTGCTGACCGGGGCGGCGTTGATGGTGCGCCGGTTCCGCCAGTGGACCCCGCTGGCCTCGCCCCGGCGCAGCACCGGGACGTGGCGTCGCCCGCCGGCGCCCTGACCGGCCGGCCCGGTCGTCGTCGCCCTCGCGGGAGGAACCGCCGGCGCCCCGACCGGGCAACCGGCCCCGGGTGGACGCCCCGGATCGGGTCTGACCGGGCCGCGTCCCGGGTAGGAGCACGGTCATGAGCCCGTCCGGCCCGCGTACGCTCACCGCCCCGCCGCGCTCCTCGTGGCGGGGCCGCCGCCTGCACCCGGACCACGCCCGGGGTCTGCGGCTGACCCTCGCCGCGGCGGCCGCGTTCCTGGTGGCGGTGCCGTTCACGCTGCTGGCCGTCCTGGTCCTGGGGGACTGGTCCCCGCTGCGCCGGCTGGACACGGCGGTCACCGACACGCTGGTCGGCTACGCCGCCGACCACCCGGCGTGGGTACGCCTGATGACCCTCTGGACCGACGTGTTCGCCCCGATGCCGCTGCGCGTCGGCGCCCTGGTCCTGGTCCTCTGGCTGGTCCGCCGGGGTGCCCGGCAGCTGGCGGTCTGGGTGGCCGTCACCATGACGGTCGGCGGCCTGCTCAGCCCGCTGCTCAAGCTGCTCGTCGGCCGGCCCCGGCCGGACCTGCCGGACCCGGTGGCCGAGGCGCCCGGCCTGGCCTTCCCGTCCGGGCACGCGCTCAACGCCGCCCTCGCGGCCGGGGTGCTGCTGGTGGTGTTCCTCCCGTACGCCCGGCCGGCCGGGCGCCGGGTGGTGTGGACGGCCGCCCTGCTGCTCGCCCTGGTGACCGGGTTCAGCCGGGTGGCCCTCGGCGTGCACTGGACCAGCGACGTGCTGGCCGGCTGGCTGCTCGGCGCGGCCGTGGTGGCCGCGACCGCCGCCGCCCTCACCGTCTGGCGGGCCGACCCGCCGGGCCGCCCGACGCCGCCCACGGGTCACGGGCCGGCGGCGGGTACGGGGAGCTGACCGGTCAGGTGCACTCGCCGGTGCCGACGGCGCGGGTGCGCTCGGCGCCGGCCAGGGCCACCGGGCGGGCCTCGGCCGCGGTCACCGCGAAGCCGGTGTTCGGATCGTCGGCCACCGCCGCGAAGATCACACCGAGCACCAGCCCGTTCGACGAGACCAGCGGGCCCCCGGAGTTGCCGCTCTGCACGAGCGCCCGGATCGTGTAGACCTCCCGGGTCACGTTGCCGCCGGAATAGATGTCGGGCCCGGTGATCCGGTTGACGTCCCGGATCCGCGCGGACTGGGCGTTGTACGGCCCGTCGAGCGGGAAGCCCAGCACGATCGCGTCCGCGCCGCTGCCCGCGTTGCCGGCGGCGAACCGCATCGACGGGCCGGGCAGCCCCGGCACGTGCAGGACGGCCAGGTCCCGGTCGGGGTCGTAGACGACCACCTTGCTGTCGTACCGCTCGCCGTTCAGCTCGACGACGGTGGACCGGGTCCCCGCGACGACGTGCGCGTTGGTCATCACCCGGTCGTCGGCGTAGACGAAGCCGGAGCCCTCGATCCGGCGCGAGCAGCTCGGGGCGGAGCCGAGCACCTTGACCACCGAACGCTGACTGTTGACCACCACCTGCGAGCCGGCGAGCGCCGGATCCGGCGGGGACACCTGACGGGCGCGGGTGGGTGCCAGGTCGCCGAAGACGTCGGGGAAGCCGTTGGTGTCGACGGTGTCCCGCAGCGCCGTGGAGAGCTGCTGCGCCTGGTCGGGCAGGACCCGGTCGACCACCGTGAGCAGCGCGCTGTTGCGCACCGAGGAGGCCAGCCAGGGCAGCGACGACGAGCCGAGCGGCACCGCGACGAGCCAGGCGACCAGCAGCACGGCGAAGAGCGAGACGAACGCCCCGCCGACGTCGTCGACCCGCTTGGCGACGTCATTGGTGATCGTCTTGCGCAGGTGCGAACCGAGCCAGCCGGCGAGCGCCTGGCCGACCACCGCCAGCCCGAAGATCGCCACCAGGGAGATCAGCACCCGGGTGCCGCTGTCGACGAACTGCTGTGCCAGCAGCGGCCCCAGTTGGAGGCCCACCAACGCGCCCAGGAAGAAGCCGGAGAACGACAGCACCCCGATGACGAAGCCCTGGCGGTATCCGCTGATCGCGAACACGAGCATGAGCAGCAGCAGTACGAGATCCACGGCGGACACGCGTCAAGCGTACGGGCACCGGGCTCGCGAGATGACCATCGCTTGCGGAAGGTGACCGTCCGGTCAGCGCACCGGGGTCTCGTCGACCGCGTCGGTGCCGGCCGAGGGCGCCGGGGTGGCCCCGGTCGGCGGCAGGTCCACGACCCGGTCGCGGGGCCACGGCCGGGCCCAGCCGCCCATGTCGAGCAGGGCGGCCAGCACCCCGGCGGTGAAGCCCCAGACCAGCATCCCGCGCGCCGAGAAGGCCGGGCCGATCCAGCCGCTCGGGTGGCGGACCCGCATCCGGTTCGCCGGGTCGACCAGCTCGGCGACCGGCAGCCGGGCCACGTGCGCCACCTCGGCCGGCTCCCGGGGATGCACCGGGTGCGGCGCGTGCCACCAGGCGAGCACCGGGGTGACCACGAAGTCGCTGACCGGGATCCAGAGCTTCGGCAGCTCCGCCAGGACGGTGACGCTGGTCGGGTCGAGGCCGACCTCCTCGTTCGCCTCGCGCAGCGCGGTCGCCCGGGCGTCGGCGTCCTCCGGGTCGGCCGCGCCGCCGGGGAAGGCGGGCTGCCCCGCGTGGTTGCGCAGGGTGGCCGCCCGCTGGAGGATCAGCACGTCCGGGCCGGCGCCGGGCTCCTCGCCGAGCAGCACCAGCACCGCGCTCTCCCGCCCCCCGCTCTCCGGGGTGACCAGCCGGGTGAAGTCCTCGCTGCGCGCACTACCGAGCCGGGTCAGCAGCGGGTCGAACCAGCCCGGCGGACGCCGGTTCACGCCGACACTCCCGCGTCCTGCCGGTGGCCCGTGCCCGCACCCCCGCGCCCCGTCGCGCGTGCCGGACGGCTCATGCCGGCACCGTCACGCCGAGGTGCTGGCGGACCAGGTCCGCCAGCCGGGCGTCGTCGAGGGCGCCGCTCGAGTCCACGTGCCGGATGCGGCCCTGCCCGTCGACGAAGACGGTCAGGGGGATGGCCTTGCGGTTCAGCTCCCGCTTCAGGCGCTCACCCTGGTCGACCAGGACCGGGAAGCGGACGCCGAAGTCCTCGCCGATGGCCTGGGCCGCCTCGCGGCCGTCCTGGTTGTTGACCCCGACCACCTGGAGCTGGCCGGCGGCCCGCTGGCTGAGCCGCTGGAAGGCGGGCAGTTCCTTGCGGCAGGGCGGGCACCAGGACGCCCAGACGTTGATCACCGCCGGGCCGCGCAGGTCGCGCAGGGCGACCGGGGCGCCGCCGGTGAAACAGTTCAGGGTCAGCTCGGGCAGCGCCTGGCCCCCGCCCCCGGCCGGGGCGGCGGGTGCGGCGGACGCGGGCGGCGTACCGAGGGCGGAGCAGTCCTGGAAGGGCGACGGCCGGCTGGCGGCGGCCTTCTGCCGGTCGGTGGGGCCCGGGTCCTTCTCCTCGGTGCCGGCGGTGCACCCCGCGACGGCCAGCAGCACGGGTACGAGCAGGGCGACGAGCCGGCGCTTCACCGGTCGCGACTGCGGGGCTCGCAAGACCGGCTCACTCCTCGCGCTCACGGGGCCTCCGCCACGACGGCCTGGACCGGCACCAGCTCCGGGTCGACCCCGGCCGCCACCGCCAGGTCCCGGGCCCGGGGGCCCTTGAGCAGCTTCGCGGCCGCCGCCGGCTCGGTCGGGCCGGTGCCGTACGACGGGCACAGCTTCACCAGGGTGCACGCCCCGCAGGCCGGCTTGCGGGCGTGGCAGACCCGCCGGCCGTGGAAGATGATCCGGTGCGACAGCATGGTCCAGTCGCGCCGGGGGAAGAGCGCCCCGATCGCGTGCTCGATCTTGACGGGGTCGGTCTCGGCGGTCAGCCGCCAGCGCTGGACCAGCCGCTGGAAGTGGGTGTCGACGGTGATCCCGGGGACGTCGAAGGCGTTGCCGAGGATGACGTTGGCGGTCTTGCGGCCGATGCCGGGGAGCGTCACCAGGTCGGCGAGCTTGCCGGGGACCCGGCCGTCGTACCGCTCCACGAGGGCCTGGCCGAGCTTGATCAGCGAGTCGGTCTTGTTGCGGTAGAAGCCGGTGGGCCGGATCAGCTCCTCAAGCTCCGTCCGGTCCGCCCCCGCGTAGTCGGCCGCGCTCGGGTAGCGGGCGAAGAGCTTCGGGGTGACCTCGTTGACCTTCTTGTCCGTGCACTGCGCGGAGAGGATCGTCGCGACGGCCAGCTCCAGGGCGTTGGAGTGGTCCAGTTCACAGTGCGCGTCAGGGTGGGTGTCGGTCAGCGCCCGGCCGATCCGCCGGGCGCGACGGGTGCGCCCGAGGTCGGTCTCGGTGAAGCCGGAGGAACTCGTGGTCACGCCGGCCAGCCTACGTCGCCCGGCCGACGGTCGGCCGGGTCCACGCGCCGTGCCGCCCCGCTCAGCCGCCCTGCGGCGCGCTGATCGCGCCCGAGTCGTCGAAGTCGGCCCCGGTCTCCGGGAAGTCGCTCTTGGTGAGCTGCTTCATCAGGCCCAGCCCGCGGTCGTCCTTGTCCATGGTCGGCTTGCCGATGGAGTTCATGTACGTGGAGACGAACGAGCCGCCGGCCCAGCTCCCGTCCGGCTTCAGCGAGACCTTCAGCACCCCGCCCCAGCCGAGCCGGCCGGCGTTGCTCAGCGAGTTGCCTCCGCCGGCGAAGTTGCCCAGGCTGTACGCGATCAGCCGGCCCTTGTAGAACTCCATGCCGCGCAGCACGTGCGGGCCGTGCCCGACGATCAGGTCCGCCCCGGCGTCGATCATCGCCTTCGAGAACTTGACCGGGTCGCCCCGGTTCTCGCCGAGGAACATCTCGGTGCCGGGCCGCACCCGCGTCTTCTCGGAGCCCTCGCCGCCCATGTGCACCTGCACCACCACGATGTCGGCCATGCCGGCCGCCTTGGTGATCACCTTCTTCGCGGCGGCGATGTCGGTGAGGCTGTTGGACCAGACGTACGACGAGAAGCCGGCAACCGCGACCTTGACCCCCTTGACGTCGACCACGGTGATCTGGTCGGGCGCCCCGGTGTGCGCGAGCTCGTACTTCTCCAGCGCCTTCTGGGTGTTCTCGTAGCCCCTCGGCCCGAAGTCGTAGCCGTGGTTGTTGGCCTGGTTGAGCAGGTCGAAGCCCGCGTCGCGCAGGTGCGCGGCGTACTCCGGCGGGGCCCGGAACTGGAAGCAGCGGGTCGAGTTCGGGCCGCACTTGCCGGTGCCGGTGTCGACGGTGAGCGGCTCCTCCAGGTTGCCCATCACCAGGTCGGCGGCGAGCGCCTTCTCGACCGAGTCGAAGAAGCCCTTCCCGCCGTTGGGGGGCAGCCGGTTCGGCGCGTTGCCCATGATGATGTCGCCGGTCGCCGAGAGCGAGATCGCCTGCTCGGCGGGCTGGGTGGTGCTCGTGGGCTCGCCGGAGCGGACCGGGGCGCCGGTGTTGCCGCCGCCCGCGCCGGGCTGCCAGACCGCGTCGGACCCGGATCCGGGACCTCCGCAGCCGGCGGTGAGCAGGACGGCGAGGAGTCCGCCGAGGGCGAGTGCGGCCCGGCGACGCGGAGAGGAGGCGGCAGCGTACATCGAGCGCGACCTTATCGGCTGGGCAACGCCGAAACGAGGGCCGATCGGACGGAGTCTCAGCCCGCCAGTCGGTCCGACCACGGGACCACGGTGCCCGCCCCGCCGGCCGTCACGGCGGCGTGCACGGCCCGGGCCAGCGGGGCGCCCCAGGTGGAGCGCGGTCCGCCGTACGCCGACTCGGGGCCGTCGACCGGGCAGAGCACGGTGACCGCGTCCGTCGGGGTGCCGGTACCCGGCACGCCCAATTCTGCGATCGCCTGCGCCTTCGCCTCGGTGGCGGTGGCCACCGCGTTGACGAGGGCGGCGTCGCCGAGCCGCGCCGGGACGTACACCACGATGTTGACGGTGCCGACCCGCTGGGCCAGCGCCGCCGGGGCGGGCTCCGCCGCCCAAACGGGGGTGCCCAGGCCGACCGTCGCCCAGGCCCGCACGCCGGTGTCCGTCCGGGCGACCACCTCGGCGACGTCCACCCCGGTCAGCAGGCCCACCCCGGGCCCGTCGAGGTCGAGCCGGTCGGCCAGTTCGGCCAGGTGGTCGGCGGGGTCGTCCCGGTCGTACGACATGGGCACGGTCGCGTTGACGACCCAGTGCCGGACGCCGATCCCGCCGCCCAGCGGCGCGGAGCTGACCGCGCGCAGCGGGCGGTCGGCGCGCCAGAACAGCAGCGGGACGTCCCGACCGTCCTCCTGGCGGGCGGTCAGCACGGGTTCACTCAGCACGTGGTGACCCTACGACCCGGGTGTCGGGGGCCGGATCGGCGTTCGGGAGGGCGCGCGATTTTACTGCTTGATCAGGCCCGGCAGGTTACGCCCAACGATCAAGTTTCCAGGGGTGCACCTCTGATTGCTGCTCACGTGCGCCTAGACTGGCGACGCGCGAGGGATCAGCGGACGGCGGACCCGGCCGACGGACGGCACGCGCAGGCGGAGGTGCGCGATGGACGAGGTACTGGCCCGCAGCGGGATCTTCCAGGGCGTCGACCCGGAGGCTGCCGAGGCGCTCGCCAAGGAGATGGAGACGCTCGAGGTCCGCAAGGGCGAGATCGTCTTCAACGAGGGCGAGCCCGGCGACAGTCTCTACATCCTGCTGTCCGGCAAGATCAAGGTGGGTCGGCGGGCTGCCGACGGCCGGCAGAACCTGATCGCGGTGATGGGCCCGTCGGACATGGTGGGCGAGCTGTCGCTCTTCGACCCCGGCCCCCGCACGGCGACCGCCACCGCGGTGACCGACACCCGGCTGGTGCGGCTGCGCAAGCAGGCCCTGCGCCCGTGGCTGAACAACCGGCCGGAGATCGCCGAGCAGCTGCTCCGCGTGCTCGCGCGCCGGCTGCGGCGGACGAACGACTCGCTGGCCGACCTGATCTTCACGGACGTGCCCGGCCGCGTCGCCAAGAACCTGCTCCAGATGGCCGGCCGCTTCGGCACCCGCGACGGCGGCGTGCTGCGGGTGACCCACGACCTCACCCAGGAGGAGATCGCCCAGCTCGTCGGCGCCTCCCGGGAGACCGTCAACAAGGCGCTGGCCGACTTCGCCTCGCGTGGGTGGCTGCGCCTGGACGGCAAGAGCATCATCATCCTCGACCCGGAGCGCCTGGCCCGCCGCGCCCGCGTCTGACGCACCCGCTGATCTGCCCCGGGCCCTGTCTGCCCGGGGCAGAACCGCTGGACACCGGCACGGGCCGGTGGGCACGGTGGAGCGATGCTGAACCGGGTCGCCGTTCTCTCCGACATCCATGGTGCGCTGCCGGCGCTGGAGGCCGTGCTGGCCGAGCCGGACGTCGCCGCCGCCGACCTGATCGTGCTCACCGGCGACATCGCGGCCGGCCCACAGCCGGTCGAGGTGCTGGACGTGCTCGCCGACCTCGGCGACCGGGCCTGCTGGGTCCGCGGCAACGCCGACCGTGAGCTGGTGGAGGCCCGGGCCGGGCACCTCTCCCCGGTCGACGTCTCCAACTGGGCGGCCGAGCAGTTGCGCGACGACCAGCTGGCCCGGTTGGCGGCGCTGCCGCTGACGGTCACCCTGGAGATCGCCGGCCTCGGTCCGGTGCTGTTCTGCCACGCCACCCCCCGCGACGACGAGGAGGTCGTGCTCGTCGACTCCCGGATGGAACGCTGGGCGGAGGTGCTCGCCGACGTCCCCGCCGAGGTGGGAACGGTGGTCTGCGGGCACACCCACATGCCGTTCACCCGGCTGGCCGACCGCCGGCTGATCGTCAACCCGGGCAGCATCGGGATGCCCTACGGCGGCCCCGGCGCCTTCTGGGCGCTCCTCGGGCCCGGCGTGGACCTGCGGCGTACCCCCTTCGACGTGGACGCCGCCTGCGGCCGGGTGGCGGCCGAGTCGGGCTTTCCCGACGCCGCCGACTGGGCGGACGAGTACCTGCGCTCCCGACACAGCGACGCCGCAGCCCTCGCGGTCTTCGCCCCGCGCGACGGCCGCTGAGGACGGCGGGACGAGGGACGCGGAGGGCGACGGGACAAGGACGCGGAGGATGAACGGAGGAAGAACCCGGCCACCGCCCTGTCGAACTGAATCGCCTACGACATCAGAGGAATCCGGCGCCGCGTCTCTACGGTCGCCGCAGGAAGGCGCGGTCGCGTGAGTCGGCTACGACATCAGTTCGACAGGGCCGCGTAGGTCATCCGCCGCCCTGCCCGGCGCCCTGCCCGCCACGTTGTCCGCGGGCCATCGCGGTGGCGCGGATGGCGGGCTTGCAAGCACCGGGACCGGCGAGGCATGCGGTCGAGTCGCCCGCCGAGAAAAAGTCAGTCTTGACTGTTTGTTTCTGCGGCGGCACGCTGTCTCCATGTCCGCATCGACCCGCGTCCCTCAGCAGGAACGCAGCCGCGCCACCCAGGCGCGGCTGCTGGAGGCGACCGTCGAGTGCCTGGTCGAGCACGGCTGGTCCGGCACCACCACCACCGTCGTCGCAGCCCGGGCCGGCGTCTCGCGCGGCG
>NZ_WAAS01000145.1:0-16289 GCF_008806585.1 Micromonospora sp. AMSO12t | reverse complement strand
AGCAGGCCCTGCACGCCGCCATCCCCCGCCGGTTCAGCAACCGCGCGCCGTTCTGGCCCGACCCGGTGCCCGCCGACGCCCGCTGGCGCCTCACGGAGGCGGCCCGCGCCGAGCAGTGCTGGCTGGAACTGTTGGTCGGCGTCAGCGCAGTGAACGCGTTCGGCGAACTCGCCCGCAGCTCCCACCGGGTGCTGGAGCGGAGCCCCCAGTACCGGGCCGAACGCCAGGAGTGGGTACGCTCCGCGCCCGCCCCGGACGGCATTCCGGCCGCGTCCGGCGGCCCGCAGGGCGAGCCGCAGGACCTGCTGCCGTCGCGGGGCTTCGGCGGCCTCGACCGGGCGCCCGGGCGGGACTTCGAACCCGAGCCGCTGGTGGCGGTGCTCGGCTCGCCCGGCAACACGGCCGTCGACCAGGTCGTCGCCGGGCAGGCGTTGCAGCGGGTACTGCTGACCGCTACGGACTCGGGGCTGGCGGCGTCGATGTTGTCCCAGCCGATCGAGGTGCCGTCGGCGCGCGAGCAGCTGCGGCTGTCGCTGGGGCGCTTCGGCACGCCGCAGATGGTGCTGCGCGTCGGCTACGGCCAGCCGGGCTGGCCGACCCCACGCCGCGACGTGGGCGAGGTGCTCGACCTGCCTGTTTCCCAAGTCTGAACAACACACGGTGCCGGACGCCGGCTCGACAGCACGCTTCTGTGCGCCGGTGTCCACAAGTCCCCGCCGGGCTGACCGACAGGGCTCGTAGACGCCTGTTCAAGCTGGCATGTGCGGTGGTCGACCGGGTCTGCCGCAACGTCAGTGGCTCCATCCGGCCGCTGGCATTCGGGACGCGGAACGGGCAGGGCCGCGCGGATTCGGTAACACCCGCCTGCGAGCATGCCGTGCATGACCGAACGACCGGAGGCGCAGTACTGCCCGCGCCGGGAGGCAGTTGATCTGTAAGGGGGCACACCGGGGCCGGAGGCGGGCGCACCCGCCACCAGCCCCGGGGGCGTGACTACCGGTAGCTCCAGACCACCGGCCGGGCCTTGTAGATCGCCGCCCCGGAGAGGTAGCGGTTGCCGACGTAGGAACCGTTCAGCCGATACAGCCAGACGTTGCCGTTGCCGTAGGTGCCGTCGCCGTTCGCGCCGCTGACCTTGGTGGTGACGACCAGTCCGCCTGAGTGGTTACCGACACTCTTAATCTTGCTTGTGTCGATGTACCCGGGTGCCCGTTGGAATCGGTTGCGGTTGATGTCGTACCGGTAGACGTGGCTGGTGTTGCTCATCCACAGGTTGGCGGAGGTGCCGTAGACCGGTGACAGGTCATGCACGTTCCCGGTGACCTTCCGGCAGGCGGCGTTGGTGAGTTTGGGAGCGGTGGCCGCGCCGCTCACCTTGTAGCTGCACAGCCGGGTGCCGCCGGCGGCCCAGAGGCGCTTGATGGCGCTGTCCCAGTAGACGGCGTGGGCCTTGGCGAACGCCTTCGTGGCGGCCGGGCTGGTCCGGCCCTTGCCGTAGAGGGTGAGCCTGCCGGGGTCGGAGGAGGCGACCACGACAGCGCCGTTGGGCAGCAACTCGATGGCGTGCGGGTTGCCGCCCGGCGTGACCTGGTAGCGCACCTTGCGGGTGGCGTAGTCGACGATCCCGGCCCGGCCGCCCGAAGCGGCCACCAGGACCACGTACCGCGAGCCCTGCTTGCGGAACTTGACGTCGGAAAGGTTCTTCCAGCCACTACCGGCGGGTCGCTTCCACGACCACTGGGCCGAACCCGCCGTCCACCGACTGACGCCGGCGCTGAAGATCCTGACCCCGTACCGCTGGTCGACCACCGCGACCCGGTCGCTGGCAGCCTGTGCGCCGGTCGGCACGACCAGCACTCCCGCCATGCCCACCGTCGCCGCGCCGAGGGTTGCGCCGATCGCGCGCCACCGCCGTCGCGTCCTGTCTGTAGATCGCATCATCGCCATGCACCCTTCCCTTGACGAGCCCGTCGGGGGGCGTTGACGGGTGCGGCCGACGGAATCGGCCCGCACCCAACGACTCATGGTGTTCGAAGATATGCGTTCGGTAACGAGCTGGCAGTGGTTGCGTCGGATGGGCGACGGGCGTTGGAGGACCGGGCTTTCCTCCCGTGTTGAGGCCGCTTCAGCAGTCCGCCGCAGAGAGCAGCGCCGCCTCCCGGTCGGGGTCGAGCCCGACGGGGGCGCGCTGCGGTCGGCCCGCCCGAGGCGGGACGGAGCCCACCTCCCGCAGCCAAGCCCAGGTGTCGGCGACCGTCTCGGCCACCGGGCGGCAGGTCAGCCCGGCCGCGTACGCGCGCTCGACGCCGCGCTCCTGCACCCAGCGGTACTCGTGCCCGGCCGGGACCCAGATCGGCAGGTCGTTCCACGGCTCCACGCCGGCGGCCAGAATCGGCCCCGGGTCGGTCCAGCGCAGCCGGGCGTCGGCGCCGGTGGCCGCGACGCAGGCGTCGAGCAGCTCCCCCATCGTCGCGTGCCCGGGGCGGCTCACCGCGTTGAACGTCCCGCCCGGGCCCGCCGCGCCCAGGTCCAGCATCCAGCCCGCCAGGTCCCGCACGTCGACGTACTGCACCGGCAGGTCGACCGGACCCGGCGCCAGCACGTCCCCGCCCCGCGCGATGCGCATCAGCCACCAGGGCAGCCGGCCGATGTCCTCCCCCGGCCCGAGGATCAACCCGGCCCGGGCGATCAGCGCCCGCTCGCCGAACGTCCTCCGTACGGCCCGCTCGGCGCCGGCCTTGTTGGCCGGGTAGCCGCCCTCGTCGGCGTCCGGCTCCGCGTCCACCACCGGAGCGTCCTCGCCCACCCCGGTTGCGACGGGCCGCGCGTAGACGGAGCCGCTGGAGACGTAGACGTACCGGCCGACCCGGTCGACCAGCGCGCGGGCGGCGTCGCGCGCCGCGCGGGGCGCGCCGTCCCAGGTGTCGACCACCAGGTCCCACTCGCCGTCCGCGAGCGCCGCCAGGCCGCCGGGCGCGGTCCGGTCACCCCGCAACCGGTGTACGCCTTCCGGCGTCGCGCCGTGCAGCCCCCGGTTGAACACGGTCACCGCCCAACCCCGCCGTACGCCCTCGGCGACCGTCGCGCCGCCCACGAATCCCGTTCCGCCCAGCACCAGCAGCCTCATGCGCTCCACTGTGCCCGCTCCGGGCAGCGCCCCGGTCCCGTGTTCACGGTCAGCGGATCTGCCCACGGCAGAACCCCGGCCGGACAACACCGATCCGAAGTGGACGGCGGACGACAGGGCAGGACCGCCCACGGCGTCCCGTCGGGAACCCGACACGTCCTCCCTCGCCGCGCCGTCATTCCGTAGCGTTCCGGGTGCTTTCGGATTGGGTCTGGGGGAGGCACGGGTGTCCGAGGTCGTCGTTGAGGTCAGTTTCACGCCGCTGCCGGAGGACGACGATTTCGTCCTCGACCAGCTGACTGACGAGCTCGTGGAGGACCTGGGCGACATCGGCGAGGTGCGGCGGCTCGAGTCGCCCGCCGATCCTGACAGCAAGGGCGTCGGTGAGGTGGTGCTGGCCACCGTGGCCGTGGTCGCCGGCGCCGACCCTGGCTACGCGCAGGCACTCGTGGACCTGGTGGTGGGCTTCCTCAACCGCAACCAGGGTCGCCGGGCACACCTGAGGATCGGTGCCGTCGAGCTGACCATCGACCAGGCGACCAAGGCGGAGACCACCCAGCTGATCGACCTCGTCCGTGACGCGATCGAGCATTCCCGCTGATGGGTCGGCATGCCCTGGTGCTCGGCACGGCGACCTATGACGCCGCCTCGAAGCTCACCGCGCTGCCCGGCGTCCGGCAGGACGTCGAACAGTTGAGGACCGTGCTGGACAGCGACGGCGACTTCGACAGCGTCGACGCCCACGTCGACCTGCCCGCAGCGCGCATGAAGCAGGTCGTCGAGGAGTTCTACGGCGCTCGGCGCACCGGTGATCTCGCTCTCTTCTACTACTCCGGCCACGGCATCCAGCACGACGACCGGCAGTCCCTCTTCTTCGGCACCATCGACACCGAGACAACTCTCCTGCACACCACGGCGTTCGATGTCGAGGGCGTCCTCCGGCACATGCTCAACCACACCAAGGCCAGCCAGAAGGTGGTCCTGCTGGACTGCTGCTTCTCGGGCTCGTTCACCGCCCGGCACCGGTTCAGCGGCGGCGTACGGCAGGAGCCCCGGCGTCTCAAGCGCGAGCGTGGCACGTTCATGCTCCAGTCGAGCAGCCATCTGAAGGCGTCGAAGGCGCAGGGCCCGGACCGGCCCTCGGTCTTCACCGAGGTCCTGCTCACCGGTCTCCGCGGTGCGGCTCGGGCGACCGCGGAGGACGGCTGGCTCACCGCGAGCGACCTCTCCCGGTACGCGATGACCGAGATGTCGCGTCGCCGGGAGGAGAAGCCGGTCGAGTCGAGCGAAGGTGTCACCGACCCGATCCCGCTGGTCGCGGGGTCGGACGAACGGCCACAGCGGAGCCCGGGCGTACGGAGAGACGAGCCGGACGACGCATCCTTCGACGCCGAGCGGTGGCGTCGTCTGCTCAACTACCACGTCGCCTGCCTGCAACGCTCCGCCGTCCTGCAGTTCTTCGTCAACCCGGCGAACAAGGACTCTTACCTCGCTGCGCCCGCGGGCCGGGAGGTCATGCTCTCGGCCACCGAGCCGGTGCCACTCAAGGAGCGCGGCCAGCGGCTGGCCGGGTTGGCCGAGGCTGGTGGCCGCTCCCTGCAGTACGGCTACCCGATCGTGGCGTTGCCGCAGAAGGGCACCCAGCAGGTACGACTGGCGCCCCTGCTCGTCTCGGACCTGACCGTGGGAGACGACGGGTTGGCGCACCCGGCGCCGCCGCAGCCCAGTCCAGCCCTGATCGACCATTTCCAGCTGGCTGCGGTCGAGGCGGACGAACTGCGGCAGGCAGTGGCCGAACGACTCGTCCCCGGCGAGCACAAGTCCCTCGCCGAGGTAGCCGATCTGGTGGCGAACACGTTCGGGCTGAAGCCGGTGTCCGCCCTCGACCCGGAGAATCTGGTCGGGATGGTCAACCGCGGGCCCGTCAATCGGGTGCAGAACGCCGGAATGCTGTTCGCCGCGGGCAGCGCGGAGTCCCCCGAGCGACAGCTGATCGAGGACCTGCAGGACATCGTCAAGAACGCGGGGAAGATCGCATCGACCGCCCTCGGTACGTTGTCGAGCGATGTCGTGGCCGGGACGGATGCGCAGGATGCCGACGTCCTGACGGTGGCGTTGAGTTCGGTCAACGAGACTCAGGAGGACATCATCCGGGCGGCGATGAGCCGACCCCTGACTGTCGCGCAGGGGCCACCCGGAACCGGCAAGAGCCAACTGGTGACCGCATTGCTGGCGACCGCCACGGCCGCTGGGCAGAGCGTGCTGATCGGCTCGACCAACAACCGGGCTGTCGATGAGGTCGTCGAGCGGGTCACCGGCATGGTCGGCCCGGGACTGGTGCTGCGTACCGGGAACAAGGAGTACCGGCAGCAGGAGCCGCAGTACCTCGCCGAGGTGATGCAGGCATGGCCACCGCCGGTGCCGGAGGCCGACGGGCCGTTCAACGAGTTACGACTCGTGGCGCAGGAGATCAAGCGGTTACGCGAGGATCTCGACGAGCGTCGCTGGCTTGAACGGGATCTCGCCGACCTCGCCTTCGAACGGGACCGCTCACTCGCCGACGCCGACGACGCCTTCCTGGCCAAGCTGGTCGACCTCACCGATCGAGCACTGACAAGTCGATGGTTCGGGTGGTGGTATCGCAGGCGACTGCGGTCGCGAGGCGTGTTCGACCGGGATGCGATCACCGCCCTCGGTGAACAGGCGGTCATCGAGCAGTGCTGGCGCGAGCGACGCCAACGACTCCAGTCCCGGCCGGGCACCGCCGAAGAAGTCTGGAAGCGGCTACGGACTCTGCAACACGACACCAGACCCGAGCACAGCGACCAGCTACTGCGTGCGCAGATCGCCGCCCGGGTGGCCGGCAACACGACCCTGCTCCGCAACCGCGCCGACGAGATGGCCAAGCCGGAAGCAAGAAGCTGGGCCTACATGAGCGAGCTTCTCGCCGCGCTACCGGGCTGGGCGGTCACCGCGATGTCGGCCCGCCGGCTGCTGCCCAGAGCGGGGCTGTTCGACCTGGTGATCATCGACGAAGCCGCCCAGTGCACCGTCGCTGCCGTCCTGCCGATGCTCTACCGGGCGAAACGCGCCCTGATCATCGGCGACCCGCGGCAGCTCACACCGGTCGTCGAGCTCTCCGACACAGACGACCGGGGCGAGCAGGCCCGCGCCGGGCTCGGACACGAGTGGCTGACCAGCCGGCGGCTCACCCACCGGAACCACTCGGCGTACGAAGCCTTCGCGACCGCGGCGGGAAGCACCATCCTGCTCGACGAGCACTACCGCTGCCACCCGGAGATCATCGACGCACCGAACCGGGTCGTCTACCAGAACCGGCTGACGGTTCTCACCGACCCGGCTCGGCTGGCCGCACCGGCCGAGTCCGCCACCCGCTGGGTGGACGTGTCCGGCCGCTTCACCCGAGGCGCCACAGGTTCCGGCCGCAACGCCGACGAGGTTGACGCGGTGGTGGGCGAGGTCCAGCGGCTACACAAGGAGTACCCAGGCGTCACGATCGGCGTGGTGACGCCACTGGCCGAGCAGCAGCGGATCCTGGACCGGGCGCTCCGGGACGCCGGCCTCGCCGACGACCTGCGGTGCGCGACCATCCACAAGTTTCAGGGCAGCGAGAAGGACATCATGGTCGTCTCGCCCGTCGGCGCGCACGGCATCAGCGAGCGCACCCGTGGTTGGCTCGTCGAGCAGACGAACCTGTGGAACGTGGCGATCACCCGCGCCAGGTCCCAGCTGATCGTCGTGGGCGACCGTTCGTGGTGGTCCGGGCAACGCGGACTGCTGGCCGGTCTCGCCAGCCCGCCCGCGCCGGCGGCCACGGGCGCCGGCGTCGACGGGCGACCGGTCGACCAACTGATCGCCGGCCTACGTGACGCCGGGCTGACGGTGCGTTGGGGTACGCCACTGCCGGGTTACCCGGTCGACCTCACGCTCAGCCTTCGCGACAAGAGCCTGGCGGTGCTGGTCGACGATCCCGAGGGTGATCCGGACGGAAAGCCGCTACGGCGGATCCTGAGCAGGCTCGACATCATTGCCGCGGCCGCGGAGGTCAGGCGGGTACCGGCCTGGCGCTGTCTCGCCGAACCGGAACGGGTGGTGCAGGAACTGCGCGACGCAGTCGAGGGAGGCACGCGCAAGGGCGACGCCTGATCACCGTTCCACTTCGCCGCCAGGCAGGGCACCCGGATACGCCGGTACAGATTTCCGCGCCATCGCCGTTCAGCAGGGAAGACAAGCTGGTGGGCGATACTGGGTTTGAACCAGTGACCTCTTCCGTGTCAAGGAAGCGCGCTCCCACTGCGCCAATCGCCCGGGGGTGACCGCCCGATCCGGCAGGCCGGATCACAAGGGGCGGATCGCGAGCGGACGACGGGATTCGAACCCGCGACCCTCACCTTGGCAAGGTGATGCGCTACCAGCTGCGCTACGTCCGCGTGCCGCCGGTGTTCGTCGGCGACGGGGGAAACTCTACCCGACGCCAAGATCGCCTGGCACGCCGCCCCGCCGACGGCCGGACCGGGCGATGATTGCGCTGGTAAACCACGGGGTACTGGGGCCATCGACAGCACACCACATCCCCTGACCAAGGAGGCTGTCGTGGGTATCGGCACCAGCATCTTCCTGATCGCGCTCGGCGCGATCCTCACCTTCGCGCTCGACGCGAGCCTCGGTGGCATCAACCTCGACGTCGTCGGGTGGATCCTGATGGCCGCCGGCGTGCTCGGCCTCATCATGACCACGCTCATCTGGGGACGTCGCCGCCAGGTGGTCAGCACGACCGAGCCGGTCGAGTACCGGCGGGTCGAGGAGCGCCGGGACGTCGCCCCGCCGCTCTGACGCCGGTCCACGCGGCCGCCGGAGCTGAACGGTCGCGCAACGCACCGCCGACGTGCCGGTCACCCGGAGCAGGGTGGCCGGCACGTCGCGTCCGCCGGCCGTACGACCAGCCCCGGCGCCCGACCGACGAACGGCGGACGGCGGGCACGGCGAGCGGCGGGCACGGCGAGCGCCGATGCATGCCGCCGTATCGACGCTGTCGAGCTGATGTCACAGACGAGTCAACCGCGACGGGTCACCTCCGCAGAGCCGCCGCCCCCGTCCCCGGGCCGAAGCAGTCGCCTGCCAGCGCCGGCGGTGATGTCGCAGGTGGTGCGCATGGACCCTGCTCGCCGCCGTGATCGCCCGGGCGATGATGTCGTAGACGACTCACCTCGACAGGCACACTGACGAGGCATCGCCCGGCCACCGGTGACCCGAGGACCTGGCTCACCCGACTCACCCGGGTTCACTCTCAAGCCAGGGCCACGAGGCACCGCCCGTCCCCGGCGAACTGACCCGCCGGTCCGCCGCCGGTGGCCGCGGGCCCACCCCGCCATGGCCGTCGGCGTTGGTCGCAGTCATGACAGCTCGGCCCAGGTGGGAACCGACGAAGGCCCGTCACCATTCGGTGACGGGCCTTCGTGTTGGTGGGCGATACTGGGTTTGAACCAGTGACCTCTTCCGTGTCAAGGAAGCGCGCTCCCACTGCGCCAATCGCCCTCGTTTGTTACCGAGGTGGGGACGGGATTTGAACCCGCGTACACGGCTTTGCAGGCCGTTGCCTCGCCTCTCGGCCACCCCACCGAGGTTGCCCCCGTCATGCGTGGCGGCAGCTCCGAGCGGACGACGGGATTCGAACCCGCGACCCTCACCTTGGCAAGGTGATGCGCTACCAGCTGCGCTACGTCCGCACGTCTCCGGCGTTAACCGGTGACGGGTGAGAACTTTAGCCGAGCGGGTGAGCGGTTGCCAAATCGGGGTGGCTCCCGGCGAGTCGGGTGGGACCGGCCCGCCATGCACCTGCGGCGGAGGGGTGACGTCCCGCCCACTGCCTAGGCTTCCTAGGAGGATGGGCCGGACTCGTCCGGCCGTCCGCAGCCCATGGCGGCCTGCGGCCGGGATCCGCCCCGGAAACTGTCTGGATTCCGACTCTGGCGGGCAGAACGGACCGTGATCCGTAACTGCCCGTGTTCGATTGGATGGGCTACGGTAACGGCGTGACGAGACGTGCGGCGGAGATCCGCCTGGATGCCCTGCTGCGCACGGCCTGTGACGTGATCGTGGAACGCGGTCTGGCCAACACCCGCACGGCCGACGTGGCACAGGCCGCCGGGGTGAGCCAGGCACTGGTCTTCTACCACTTCGCCACGAAGGACCGGCTGCTCGCGCAGGCGTTCGCGTACGCGGTGGAGCAGGATCTGGCCCGCCTGGACGCGGTGATGCGTTCCAGCGCCCCGCCCCTGACCAAGCTCCGCCGGATCGTCCGGCTCTACACGCCGGCGGGCCGGGCGACCTCCTGGGCCATGTGGATCGACGGCTGGGCGGAGTCGCTGCGTACCCCGGAGTTGGAGAAGGTCTCCCGCCGGCTCGACCTGCGCTGGCGCGAGGACCTGGCGACGGTCATCTCGGACGGGGTCCGCGACGGCACCTTCGAGTGCGCCGACCCGTCCGGGGCGGCGTGGCGGATCAGCGCGGTGGTGGACGGGCTGGCGGTGCAGCTCGCGGTGCACGACCGGGTGATCTCCCGCCGGCAGTTCACCGAGTGGGTGCGCCTGCTCACCGCCCGCGAGCTGGGGCTGGACCCGGCGCAGCTGGACTGAGCCGGCGCCGCCCCAGCGCGTCCAGGACCGCCTCGTGCAGCGGGGTGCGGGGTGAGCGCCGTGGTGGACGCGTCGGCGGCCGGGGTCCCGACCGGGACCGGCCGGGCGCGACCGGCGCTCCGTCCGCCCGCGAAGCCGGCAAAACGGCTCGGCTCCCCGAGGCAGCCGGAACAATCGTCGGCATGGACCCGCTGGAGACGTACCGCCGCAGCCTGGCCGAGTTCACCGACCGGGTGGCGCAGGTCGGCCCCGACCAGTGGTCGGACCCGACCCCGTGCCCCGACTGGGACGTCCGGACGCTGGTCAACCACGTGGTGGGCGAAGACCGGTGGAGCGTCGCGCTGCTCGCGGGGCGGACGATCGAGCAGGTCGGCGACCGCTACGACGGCGACGTGCTCGGCCCGGACCCGGCCGGCACGGCCCGGGAGGCGGCGGGGCAGGCCGAGTTGGCCTTCACCCACCCGGGGGCGCTGGAGCGCACCGTCGGGCTCTCCACCGGCGAGACCCCCGCCGACGAGTACCTGCACCAACTGACCGCGGAGCACCTGATCCACGGCTGGGACCTCGCCGTGGCGATCGGCGCGGACCCCCGGCTGGACGCCGACGCGGTCGCCGCGTGCGCGCAGTGGTTCGCTCAGCGGATCGGCGACTACCAGCGGGGCCGACTGGTCCGGCCGGAGGTCGACGTGCCGGCGCGGGCGGACGAGCAGGACCGCCTCGTCGCCGCCTTCGGCCGCGACCCCGACTGGGCGCCGTGAGGGACCCGACCGGACGCCCCGGGAGTTGCGCAGCGGGCCGGGACGCGAATCCCGGTCGTCAGGCGGCCGCCGGGCCACGTCGACGGCGCTTCTGCAGCCGGCGCAGGGCCGGCGGGTGGACGTTGGCCAGCGTCAGGTCCCCGCCGTAGTGGGCGAGCACCCGGTGGTCCATCAGCCGGCGCCACACCGGCGGCGCCAGCGCGGCCAGCACCATCGTGGCGTAGCCGGCGGGCAGCTGCGGGGAGGACTCGAAGGTGCGCAGCGTCTGGTAGCGGCGCAGCGGGTTGGCGTGGTGGTCGCTGTGCCGCTGGAGCTGGAAGAGGAAGATGTTGGTCACGCTGCGGTCGCTGTTCCAGCTGTGCCGGGGGTCGACCTTCTCGTAGCGCCCGGCGGGGGTGCGCTGCCGGGCAAGCCCGTAGTGCTCCAGGTAGTTGACCACCTCGAGCAGGGAGAACCCGACCACCGCCTGGAGCGCCAGGAACGGCAGTACGCCCGGGCCGAAGGCGACGGTCAGCGCCGCGTAGAGCGCGAGGGTCATCGCGAACGCGTTCAGCACGTCGTTGCGCCACGTCCACGGGCTGCGGCCCCGCAGGCGGAACCGGGCGGCCTCCAGCCGCCACGCCGAGCGCAGGCTGCCTGAGACGGTACGCGGCCAGAACGCCCAGAAGCTCTCCCCCAGCCGGGCGCTGGCCGGGTCCTCCGGTGTGGCGACGCGGGTGTGGTGGCCCCGGTTGTGCTCGACGTGGAAGTGCCCGTACGCGGCCGGCGCGAGGGCCACCTTGGACAGCCAGCGCTCCACCGTCTCCCGCTTGTGGCCCAGCTCGTGGGCGGTGTTGATGGCGATGCCGTCGACCACACCCATCGTGGCGACCAGGCCGGCCGCCCCGGCCACCGTCAGGTCGCCCCGGGCCCAGACCGCGCAGCAGAGCACCAGGCCGGCGTACTGGGCGGGCAGGTAGAGGTAGGTCAACCAGCGGTAGTAGCCGTCGGCGGCCAGCCGGGCCACCGCCTCGTCGGGCGGGTTGCGCCGGTCCTCGCCGACCAGCAGGTCGACCACCGGGATCAGGACGAACACGGCGGCGGGGGTGAGCCACCAGGCCCAGGCGTCGCCGGTGGCCCGCCAGGTCGCCCAGCCGACGAACGGCAGCGTCGGGACGAGCAGCGCCAGCGGCCACCAGGGCCGGCGGGTGTCCCGCCAGCCGGCGGCGTTGGCGGGCGCTGTGGGGTCGAGGGCCATGGCCGGCCTCCGCTCTGTCGCGGTCCTCCCTCGACTGTGACAGCCGTCATGTCCGTGTACAAGGGACTGTTTTTGTCGAAACCAGCGCGGGGAGGGGCGCGCCGCTCCGGCATCCGCGAGGGCTCCCGCGACGCGCCGGGCCGCCTTGAGTAGGCGCGGCCCTTGTCCCCACCCAGGCAGGCTGATATCCACAGATGCGCATGCGTAACCGCGCTGCGCGGGCCGGCGGAGGGCCGGCCACCCCGCTCCCACGAGGAGGTCCCGTGGCACAACCGGAGTGGACACCCTGGATGAGTCGGCGTCGACGCCGACTCATCCCCGTCCTGGCGGCGACCGCGGTGGCGGCCGCGCTGCTGCCCACCGGACCCACCGCAGCCGCCCCCGCCGGCGGCGCCTCCGCCGAGCGGCGCTCCGGCCCGTTCGCCGAGGGGCAGCACCAGCACGCCGACGTCGACAACCGCCCCGGTACCGCCGCCCCCGACGCGCGGCAGCGGGGCCTGGCGCGCAGGGCCGACCCGGACGCCCGCTGGAACCGGCTCGGCACCCCGCACGCGCTTGGCCCCGGCAGCGCGCCCCTCGCCACCGGCCTGCCCGCCGAGCCGGAGGCGGCCGCCCGCGCGTACCTCACCGGGCACCAGGACCTCTTCGGGCTGGACGCCGCGGCGGTCGACGCGATGGACCGGGTGCTGGTCCGCCCGGTCGGCGCCGGCGCGGTCGTCACCCTCCGGCAGCGCTTCGGCGACCTGCCGGCCGGGCACGACGGCCTGGTCACCGTCGCGGTCGCCGGCGGCAAGGTCCTCGCGGTCAGCTCCTCGCTGTCCCGGGACACCGACGCGCCGGCGCCGGCCACCCTCACCGACGAGCAGGCGTACGCGGCGGCGCGCGCCGACGCCGGCCTGACCGCCGAGGCGGTACGCAGCCACAGCGTCCGCGCCGTCGCCGTGCCCACCCCGCTCGACGGGCCCCGCGCCGCCTACGAGGTGACCCTGATCGGCGCCGACACCGACCACCCGGCGGCGTTCACCACCTACGTCGACGGGATCACCGGGCAGGTGCTGGTCCGCGAGGACCTCGTCGACTTCGACTCGGACAACCCGAGCTGGGCGGTCTTCCCGGCCACCCCGCCGCGCGACCTCGGCCCCGGGCAGGATCCCCGGGTGCGCTGGTGCGGCGACCCCGCGCCGGGCTGCCAGGCGGCCTTCCACGATCCGGCGACCGGCCAGCCCTGGGACGTCGACGCGGCCACCGGCACGCCGACCGGCACCGCCCGCGGCAACTCCGCCAACACCGTGCTGTCCTGGGGCGGCGGCACGCCGGCCGTACCGGCCACGCCCAGCCCGGAGCGCCGCTACGAGTACCCGTTCACCGACCAGTGGCACCAGGCCCGCTGCAACCCGGAGGTGTTCACCTCGGCGCAGCGCAACGACGGCGACGCCGCGATCGCCAACCTGTTCGCCATGCACAACCGGATGCACGACTGGGCCTGGCACCTCGGCTTCACCGAGGCCACCTGGAACCTCCAGGCGGTGAACCTGACCCCGCAGGGCCTGGGCGGCGACGCCGAGCAGGGCCGCGCCCAGCAGGGTGCGCTCAGCGGCAACCGGAACAACGCCAACCAGGGCACGCCGCGCGACGGCCTGCCGCCGACCACCAACATGTACCTGTGGCAGCCGCAGGCCGGCGGGCCGTACCCGCCCTGCGTGGACGGCGACTACGACATGACGGTGATCGGGCACGAGTACACCCACGCCATCACCAACCGCATGATCGCCGGCCCGGACAGCGGCATCAGCGGGCACCAGGGCGGCTCGATGGGCGAGTCGTGGAGCGACCTGCTCGCCGCCGAGTACCTGTTCCAGCACGGGCTGCGCGCCCCCGGCGAGACGCCCTACGTCACCGGCGGCTACGTCACCGGCAACCTGGTCAGCGGCATCCGCAACCACGACTTCAGCCGCAGCCCGCTGAACTACTCCGACGTCGGCTACAACACCGGCGGTCCCGCCGTGCACGCCGACGGCGAGATCTGGAGCGCCACCAACTTCCGGGTGCGCGCCGCGATGATGAAGCGCTACGGCGTCGGCACCCCGCAGCGGCAGCTCGACTGCGCGCGCGGCAAGGTGGCGGTGGAGCAGTGCCCGGGCAACCGGCGCTGGTCGCAGCTGGTCTTCGACTCGTTCCTGCTCCAGGCCGCCAGCCAGGTGAGCATGCTCGACATGCGGGACAACATGCTCACCGCCGACCTGCTGCGCTTCGGCGGCGCCAACCAGGACCTGCTCTGGGCGGAGTTCGCCCGCTCCGGGATGGGCCGCGACGCCGCCACCAACGGCGCCGCCGACACGGACCCGACGCCGAGCTTCGCCGCTCCGGGCGCCGACAACGCCGTGCTCACCCTGCGGCCGAAGGGCGAGAGCGCCGACGCGCCGATCCGGGTGTACGTCGGGGCGTACGAGGCGCGGGCGGTGCCGGTGGCGGACACCGACCCGGCCACCGCCCTGCCGGACACCGTCGAGCTGGTGCCCGGCACATACCAGTTGCTCGCCGTCGCGCCCGGCTTCGGCCACCAGCGGCTGACCGTGGTCGCCAAGGCCGGCAAGGAGGGGTACGTCGACCTGCGGATGAGCCGGAACCTGGCGTCCACGGCGTCCGGCGCGACGGTCACCGGTGACGGGGTCAACCTGGACCGCATCGCCGACGACACCGAGGCCACCAACTGGGCCTCCCTGGACGGGGTCGCCGGGCGGCAGGTGACCGTGGCGCTGCCCGGGGACGCGCCGCAGGTCGTGAAGCGGGTGAACGTCAGCGCCATGCTGCGCCCGGCGATCGCCGGCGACGCCGACGCGGGCGGCCAGAACGCGCTCAGCGCGCTGCGCTCGTTCGCGGTGTCGGCGTGCAACGCGAAGACGACCGACTGCGCGGATCCGGCGAACTGGCGGCGGATCCACACCAGCGCGCCCGACGCGTTCCCGGGCGGGGCGTACCGGGCGTACGTGCCGGACATCAACCTGCGCGAGTTCGCGGTGCCGACCACGCTGGCCACGCACCTGCGGTTGGAGGTGCTCGCCAGCCAGTGCACCGGCGGCCCGGCCTACGCCGGTGAGCAGGACGACGACCCGGCGACCACCACCGACTGCGCGACGGCCAGCCCGGCCCGTACGCAGGTGCGCATCGCCGAGTTCCAGGCGTTCTCGAAGTGACCGCCCGTCGGGGCCGGTCGGCGTGCCGGCCGGCCCCGACGGACCACCTCCGGCCGTCGACCCGGGCGGACCGCCGTCGGGCACGCGTACCCGTGACTCCGCCGGACCACCGCCGGACAGTCGTACCTGTGGCCCTCGGTCAGCGGCGGGCGGCCCGCCACCGTCCGGGCGCGACGGGCCGTTCCCAGCGCCGGTCCGGCCCGACGTCGTCGTCCGCGCCGGCCGCCCGGGTCAGGTGACGCAGCCGCAGCAGCAGGCCGAGGCCGAGCGAGAGCAGCAGCCCACCGAGCAGGAACGCGGCCTGCACGGCCCCGAAACCGCTGGCCCCCGCCACCGGCCGCCCCGTGCCGGCCGCCGGCAGCGCCCCGTCGGTCACCGGCCCGTCGGTCGCCAAGTCGTCGGTCACCGGCTCGTCAGCCGCCGGCTCGTCGGTGGCGGGCGCAGCCCCCGGCTCCGCCGCTCCCCCGGACTCCCCGGCCGGTCCGGTCGTGTCCGTCGGGGCGGGGCGAGGCTCCGGCTCCTCGGGCGCGGCCGTCCGGGTGGTCGCCCCGACCACCGACCGCGTCGCCGTCTGTCGGGACAGCAGCCGCAGGTTCGCGTCGTACGCCTCCGCCGCGAGAGTGATCCGCCCCCGGGTGACGTCACCGGCGAAGGCCAACCGGTAGCGGGCGGTGACCGTACGCCCGGGGCAGAGCGTGCCCGGGTCGAGCCGGCGGTCGGTCAGCCGGGCCACCTCCCCGTCGGCGCGGATGTCCAGCGGGAACGAGCCGGTCTCCTCGACCCGGTCCACCCTGACCTGGTCGAGCCGCATCCCGCGCACCCGCAGCACCATCGACCAGCGGACCTTTACGCAGCCGCCGTCGTCGCGGGAGACCACGGCGGAGACGGTCTCCACCCGGCCCCCGGCGGTGAACTCGTCCGGCAGGCCGCTCAGTTCGGTGGCGAAGGCCGCCTGCGCGGGCGCGGGCAGACCCGCCCCGGTCAGGCAGCCGAGCACCACCCCGGCCCGTAGCGCGTACCGCCACCTGGTCGCCACCGTTCCCACCTCCCGTCGGTCGCCGCCAACCCGCAACGCTGCCAGCGCCGCCGGCCGGCCGGTAGACGGGCGTGTTCGCACCGATCGCCAAGCGCGGGGGCCGATTTCACCGACGGTGGTGAACCGGTCACCCCCTCCCCGCGACACGCCCGGCCCCGACGACCGCGCGGCGGCGACCGGCCGAGGGGCGACCGGCGGCGGCGACCGGCTTGCGGCGGCCGGTCGGGGCGGCCCTCGATTAGCCGCCGATCGGGGGCGATCCGGGGTGGCGCCGGTCGGCG
>NZ_WAAS01000144.1:0-16293 GCF_008806585.1 Micromonospora sp. AMSO12t | reverse complement strand
GGTGAGCAGCCAACCGCTGACCTCCGGCCGGCGGGGGCGAGCGTACTGCTGCTGGACCGGTCCGACTTTCCCCGCGACAAGGCGTGCGGGGACGGCATCGCCGCGCACGCGCTGGACGTGCTCGACGAGCTGGGGGTGCCCGACGCGGTGACCGGGTACGCGCCACTGCCGGCGCTGCGGCTGGTCGGGCCGGGCGGCGGCGCCGTGGCCCGGGCGCTGCCCCGGCCGGCGTACACCGTGCCCCGCAGGGTCTTCGACGCGCGGCTGGTGGCGGCGGCGGTCGGTGCCGGCGCGCGGCTGCGCCGGCACGCGGTGCGGCACGTCGAGGTGCGGGCCGACCGGGTGGTGCTCGACGGCGTGCTGGCGGCGCGGGCGGTGGTCGGGGCGGACGGCGCCGGGTCCGTCCTCCGGCGGACGCTCGGGCACCGGCCGAACCCCGACCGGCACCTGGCGCTCGCCATCCGGGGGTACGCCCCGGCGCTGCCCGGCCCGCCCGAACAGCTCATCGTCACCTCGGCGCCGCGCTGGCCGGCGTACGCCTGGTCGTTTCCGATCGGGGACGGCCGGGCGAACGTCGGGTACGGGGAGGTGCTGCGGGGCGAGCCGCTGACCCGGGCGCACCTGGTCGACCGGCTCGGCGCGCTGCTGCCCGGCACGGACCCGGCCACGGTCACCGACCTGCGGGCCCACCACCTGCCGCTGTCGACGCACCGTCCCGCCCCCGGGCGCGGCCGGTTGCTGCTCGCCGGCGACGCGCTCTCCCTGATCAACCCGTTCACCGGCGAGGGCATCTTCTACGCGCTGCTCTCCGGCGCGCTCGCCGGCGCGGCGGCGGCGGGCTCGCCCGAGCAGGCCGCCCGGCGGTACGCGGCGACGCTGCGCCGCCGCCTCGGCACCCACCTGCGGCACAGCTCGCTCGCGGCGTGGCTGGCCCGGCGCCGGCGGGTGGTCGACGCGGCGGTCCGCGCGGCGGGTCGGGACGACCGCGTCTACCGGACGGTGGTGGAGCTGGGGCTGGGCGACGGGCGGCTCGACGCCCGCACGCTGGGCATGATCGGCATCGGTCTGCCGGCGTGGGAGCGGACTCCGAGGCGGTGATTCGGCGCGCAGGTCGCTACGCTGCAAGGTGATGACTCTGCGGGACCTGATCTATTCCGTGTACGAGCGTCGCCTCACGGCGAAGCTCGCGGGCAAGCCGGTGCCCCGGCACGTCGGCGTGATGTGCGACGGCAACCGCAGGTGGGCCCGGGAGATGGGCTACGTCGACCCGAACGACGGTCACCGGATGGGCGCCGTCAAGATCAAGCACATGCTGGGCTGGTGCAACCAGGCCGGCATCGAGCACGTGACGCTCTACCTCCTGGCCACCGACAACCTGCGCCGACCGGCCAAGGAGCTCGACCCGCTGCTCCAGATCATCGAGGACCTGGTGGTCGAGCTGGCCGAGGAGGGCAATCCCTGGCGGCTGCGCATGGTCGGCGCGCTCGACCTGCTCCCGGCCTCGACCGCCGCCGCGCTGAAGGCCGCCGAGGAACGCACCCGGGACCGCAGCGGCGGGACCGAGGTCAACATCGCGGTCGGCTACGGCGGCCGGCGGGAGATCACCGACGCGGTGCGGTCGCTGCTGCTGGAGTACGCCGCCAACGGCGGCACCCTCGAGGAACTGGCCGAGGTGCTGGACGTCGAGCACATCGCCGAGCACCTCTACACCCGGGGCCAGCCCGACCCCGACCTGGTCATCCGCACCAGCGGCGAGCAGCGCCTCTCCGGCTTCATGCTGTGGCAGTCGGCGCACTCGGAGTTCTACTTCTGCGAGCTCAACTGGCCGGACTTCCGGCACATCGACTTCCTGCGCGCCCTGCGCTCGTACGCCAACCGCCAGCGCCGCTACGGCGCCTGACCGACCCGGAGCACCTCGCCGGCCCAACCGGCGCAGAGCGCGTCTCCGGCACGGTTGACGCAGAGCGCGTCCCCGGCCGGCCGCGAGTTTCCCCGGCCCAGCCGGCCATCGAGCGCGTCTCCGGCCCGGCCGAGGGGAGCGCGTCGCCCGGCCGGCCCCGAGGGCGTCAGGTGAGGTGTCGGGTGGCGTCGGTGAGGAACGTGCCGAGGGCGGCGGGGGAGTCCAGGGTCAGGTCGGCGGCCTCCGCGACCTCGTGGCCCGTCTCCGGGTTGGCGACGGCGACGCAGACGCCGAAGAAGTCCGGATCGGCGGCGGCCCGGGCCCGCAGCGCGGCGAACGCCTTGATGTCGGAGACATCGTCGCCGAAGTACCACGCACCCTCGGCGTCCCGGACGATCTCGTCGATCACCATGCCCTTGTCGCGGTCGACCGGGGGCTTGAGCTCCAGCACCATCCGCCCGGCCTGGACCTTGAGCCCGAGCCGCTCGGCCTGGGCCTGGCCCCACCGCTCCACGGCCGCGCCGAGCTGCGGCGCGGTGCGCCAGTGCAGCGCCACGGAGAGCCGCTTGTATTCCACCAGCGCGCCCTCGGGCAGCTCGGCCCGGGCCAGGTCGGCCAGCTCGGCCATGGTGGGCACCCAGGGCAGGGCCGCCGGCTCCGTCACGGTCTCGCCGCCGGAGTGGCTGTGCTCCAGGCCGTAGAGGCCGTACAGGTCGACGCCGGTGAGCCCACCGAGGTGGTCGCGGAGGAAGTCGACCGGACGCGCGGAGACGATCGCGATCCGGCGTACGACCGGGGCGAGCGCCTCGATCGCCGCCAGCACCTTCGGGGCGGGACGCACGGCGGTGGGATCGTCGTCGACCGGCGCCAGGGTGCCGTCGAAGTCGAAGAAGAGCACGGTCCCGGCCGCCCTCCCGGCGGTCTTCCGCCAGGCCTGGTCGGCGTCCAACGGGTTCCTCGGCTGCTGGTTGCCCAGATTCAACGGCGGCACGCGCGACAGCGTACCCCGGGCGGGGCGGCTCAATCCCCGGCCGAGAGGTGGCCTCCGACCGGCGCCTCGGGGGGCGCGCGGTCGAGGTGCGACGGGCCCGACGGTCAGCGTTCGGCGGCTCCCCGTCCCCGCCGGCCGAACGGCACGACGGCGGCCTCCTGGCCGTGGTTGAGCAGGTAACCCTCGACGAACCCGCTGTTGCGGTCGCCGGTGCGGTCCTCGATCTCCTGCAGCTTGTTGACCAGGAATTCGGTCAGGGCGCTGACCTTGTTGTCGAGCCGGTCGTGCAGCTCGGCGACCACGGCCAGGATCACCGCGGTGCCGGCGCAGGTGAGCGCGACGAGGTTGACGAGCAGGGGAAGCTGCCCGCCGTTGACCGCCAGGGTCACCACGTTTCCGGTCACGCCCAGTGTCAGCGACACGGTGGCGATCACGACTGCCATCCACTTCAGGGTCATGGACAGACCCCTCCTTCTGTCCCGCAGGGCTGGGTTCGGCCTTGTCCCGTCCCCCCGCCGACGACGAGCCCAAGCAGTACGAGTACGGACGCTAGCGCGCCCGTTCCGGCCCCGGAGCGAAACGAATGAGTCTGACCTGCCGTTCTTTCGCCATCTGAGGAACTAGCCGGCCTGTTTACCTCGTTTTCGGACATGGACCGGGAGGGTGGGGCGATACGCGAGATATCTGATGGTTTCCCGGATGTGGAACTTCTCCGCGTCGGAGACGTCGGGGTCCACGAGCCGCCGCAGCAGCGCCTCCACGTCCGGGTCCATCGGCGGCGTGGCCGGGGTGCTGCGCGGGGCGGTCGCGCGTTCCCAGCCCAGCGCGGCGAAGGCGGTCGCCGGGCTGAGGCCGAGGCCCTCGCAGAACGCCACCACGCGTTCGGCCTCCGGGTCGCTCGCCCAGTCGCCCCGGACCCAGCGGTTGATGGTCTGCCGGGAGACGCCGGTGCGACGGGACACCTCGGTGCCGCTCCACGCCCGGGTGGCCCGGGCCTCGTCGAGCGCCCTCCGGACGAAGGTGGCGAAGGCGATCTTCCGTGCGTTGGCCGTCTCGGTCACCCGGTGACGGTACGACCATCCGGCCACCGGTGCGTGTCCTGGCACGCTGTTGTCACGCGGACGTGACGTGTTCTTCGGGATGCCGGTAAACGATCCGGCACCGCTTCTGAGGGGTGTCACCTGGGCAGAATAGATGCCCGTAGAGGCCGCCGTAAACGGACGAAAAGCTGATACTGTCACGCCCATGAGACAATCTACGGTGTGTCACGTGCATGAGACGATCAGTGCTCACATGCGTCACGCCCCCGGCGCGAGGGGGGTGTGGTGACCGAGCTAGCCACCCGTGCCCAGGCCTTCGGCCTGATCGCGGAGGGGGTGGCCACGGGCCTGAGCGCGCCATGGCGGCTCTATCTCGCCCGGGGCTGCCGTTACCTGTCACTCAGCGTCGGCGACCGCACCGAGTGGGACGCCTGGCGTACCCACCTCGGCTGCCCCGAGGTCAGCGTCCGCGTGTACGACGCCGGCGGGGAGATCCGCCGCTCCTCGGTGGCCGAGGTCGTCCTGGACGGCTGCCGGATCAGCGTCGAGCTGGTCGAGGAGGTCAGCACCGACGACCTGGACCGGCTCCTGGTCGCCGAGCCCACGCCGACCGAGCCGGAGGAGCGATGAAGCGGGACCCGCGGCGCACCGGAGCCGCCGGATGAGCCCCTTCCTCGCCGTCTTCCTCGTCCTCGTCCTCGGCGCCACGAGCTACGCGGCCGGGCGGCTGCACGGCCAGCTCAGCTACCGCATCGGCTACCGGTTCGGCTACCGGCAGGGCTACTTCGACGGCGACCGGGGGGCCTGGAACCGACGTCGCCGCGACGCCCAGGCCGCCATCGCGTCCGCCCTGGCCGGCCCGTCGCCCGCCACCGCCCGGGTCACCGGCACGGTGGTGCGGCCCGGCACCACGTACACCGGCTCGTCGTTCTCGACGCCGGTCGCCCCGGTCGCCGGGCGGCACCCGACCGGCACCCTGGTCCGGCGGACCGGTTGAACCCCGGTCGACGGGGAGCCCGAGGCCCCGTCGACCGGAACCAGGACACGGTGCGTCGTCCGCGGCGGACACGCACCGTAGGGACCACGTCAGACCGGTGACGGTGGTTCCCGCCGGCCGGGGTGCGCGCAGGGGGCATGCATCCCGGCCGGATCCGCCGCCGGCCGAGTTCACCCGCCGGTCCCCGGAGATCCACCGCCGACCTCTAGCCGACGGGGTCCGACGCGGCTAGCGTCTAGGCATGGCACGGGGTTCTCCCGGGCCAGCCGGTCCGCCCGGATCTGCGACCTCGCGCACGGGGTTCCGCATCCGACCCCGTGTCCCCGGGCACCGGAGGAGGCGGAACGCGGGTGGCGGGTGCCCATCCGTCGGAGCAGGCCTGTGACGACTCGCCGTACGCCCGCCGGGACCGACCAGACCCCGGCCGCGACTGCCACGACCCGCCGCGCCACCCGGAGCCGCCGCGGCGCGTCCGCCGCCCCGGTGGACACCGAGGAGCCCCGACCAGCGGGCCAGGCGTTCGTCCTGGACACCTCGGTGCTCCTGTCCGACCCGGCGGCCTTCCACCGATTCGCCGAGCACGAGGTGGTCCTGCCCCTCGTGGTCATCTCGGAGTTGGAGGGCAAGCGGCACCACCCGGAGCTGGGCTGGTTCGCCCGGCAGTCCCTGCGCATGCTGGACGAGCTGCGGGTCCGGCACGGGCGGCTGGACCGCCCGGTGCCCGCCAACGACTCCGGCGGCACGCTGCGGGTGGAGCTCAACCACTCCGACGACGGCGTGCTGCCGCCGGGGTTCCGCACCGACTCCAACGACACCCGGATCCTCTCCGTCGCGCTGAACCTCGCCGCCGAGGGGCGGGAGGTCACCCTGGTCAGCAAGGACATGCCGCTGCGGGTCAAGGCCGCCTCGGTGGGCCTGCGGGCGGACGAGTACCGGCACGGCCAGGCCAGCGACCCCACCTGGACCGGGATGGCCGAGCTGGAACTCGCCGAGGAGCAGATCGGCCGGCTCTACGCCGGCGAGGCGCTGGACCTGGACGCCGCCGCCGGGCTGCCCTGCCACACCGGCCTGGTGCTGCACTCGGGCCGGGGCTCCGCGCTCGGCCGGGTGCTGCCCGACAAGACCGTACGGCTGGTCCGTGGCGACCGGGAGGCGTTCGGGCTGCACGGCCGCTCGGCCGAGCAGCGGATCGCGCTCGACCTGTTGCTGGACGAGTCGGTGGGGATCGTCTCGCTGGGCGGGCGGGCCGGCACCGGCAAGTCGGCGCTGGCTCTCTGCGCCGGGCTGGAGGCGGTGATGGAGCGCCGCCGGCACAAGAAGGTCGTCGTCTTCCGCCCGCTCTACGCCGTCGGCGGCCAGGAGCTGGGCTATCTGCCCGGCTCGGAGTCGGAGAAGATGTCGCCCTGGGCGCAGGCGGTCTTCGACACCCTCGGCGCGGTGGTGCACGAGAACGTGCTGGAGGAGGTCACCTCGCGGGGGTTGCTGGAGGTGCTGCCGCTGACGCACATCCGGGGCCGCAGCCTGCACGACGCCTTCGTGATCGTGGACGAGGCGCAGTCGCTGGAGCGCGGCGTGCTGCTGACGGTGCTCTCCCGGATCGGCCAGGGCTCCCGGGTGGTGCTCACCCACGACGTCGCCCAGCGGGACAATCTCCGCGTCGGCCGGCACGACGGAGTGACCGCCGTGATCGAGGCGCTCAAGGGCCATCCGCTCTTCGCCCACGTCACCCTCAGCCGTTCGGAGCGTTCGCCGATCGCCGCGATGGTGACGGATCTTCTGGAGGACATCCCGCAATGACGGACGTTATGTAGGGGTTTGTCCGCATTCTCTTTGTGGCGCAGATCACAATCGGCGCTCTTCGTTTCCCATCAGCCTCACCGTGCGCGATGGTGTCCCACGAGCGCCCACGTACCGAGAAGATCGTTGGTGATCGTTCGTCACAGGACACACCAACATTCACCGGGGTACGTCGGCTGCGACCGGCACCGGGTCGGGGCGCTCGCGACGCGGACGCGACCCACCCGGGTTGACGCCCCGCGCCGTGTCCTTGCACCCGACGAAGGGACCACTTCGTGAGTCGGCTGTGGAGCCGGTTCGGCGCCCGTACGGCCGCTGTCGCACTGCTCTCCGTGGGCGTTGCCGGCGGTGTCTACCTGGGTGAAGACCGACAGACCCAGCAGCAGGGCCTGACCGCGCAGGTCGGCGCCGCTGTCGAGCAGGCCGAGTTCGAGTACCAGCGCGAGCGGCAGGCCGCCCAGCAGGTGCAGTCCGCGAAGCAGCGGACCGCCGAGTACCAGGCGAAGCTGCGCGCCGCCGCGGCTGCCAAGGAGGCCGCCAAGCGCGCCCGCGAGGCCGAGGCCGCCGCCGCGTCGCGGAAGAAGGCCCGCGAGGCCGCCGCCAAGGCCGCGGCCGAGAAGGCCGCCGAGAGCAAGCCGTACACCGGACCGATCCCGGCCTCCTGCGCCGAGTTCAGCGGCAACCGCGAGGTCGGCTGCGCGCTCATGGTGAAGGCGGGCTTCGGGATGGACCAGTTCCCGTGCCTGAACAAGCTCTGGGACAAGGAGAGCGGCTGGAACCACAAGGCCCGCAACCCCTCGTCGGGGGCGTACGGCATCCCGCAGTCGCTGCCGGGCAGCAAGATGGGCTCGGTCGCCGACGACTGGCAGACCAACCCGGCGACCCAGATCAAGTGGGGCCTCGGCTACATCGAGGGCCGCTACGGTTCGCCCTGCAAGGCCTGGGCCCACTCGCAGGACGTGGGCTGGTACTGATCGACCTTCGACGGCGGGGTGTGTGGGCGTCCACACACCCCGCCCTCGTCGTTCCGGGTACGGATCGCCGCAGAAGTGGCGGCTGTGGCCGACACCTGATAGCTC
Organism: Micromonospora sp. AMSO12t; assembly: GCF_008806585.1. Classification (NCBI taxonomy): domain Bacteria; kingdom Bacillati; phylum Actinomycetota; class Actinomycetes; order Micromonosporales; family Micromonosporaceae; genus Micromonospora; species Micromonospora sp. AMSO12t. The sequence goes on along the minus strand of NZ_WAAS01000144.1, from coordinate 8,489 downwards.
TTGACGGGTGACCCTGCACCCGGGAAGCGGCGACCCGCACCGGTTCGGCACCGAGGCGTTCTACGCCGCGCTCGGCCGGGCCTTCGTCGCCATGTGCGCGGTGGTGCCGTTCCTCTTCCTCATCGAGGCCCTCGACCAGGGGCTCGCGGTCGGCCTCGACGCCACGGCCGGAATCATCCCGAAGCGCATCGACGGGCTCGACGGGGTCTTCTTCTCGCCGTTCCTGCACCACGGCTTCGACCACCTCTACAGCAACAGCATCCCGCTGATCCTGCTCGGCACCTTCGTGCTCGCCGCCGGCGCCCGCCGCTTCCTCTGGTCGACGCTCGTCATCATCCTGGTCAGCGGGCTGGGTGTGTGGTTCACCGGCTCGTCGACCTCCGTGGTGGTCGGCGCGAGCGGGGTCATCTTCGGCTACCTGGGCATCCTGCTGACCCGGGGCATCGTCGAACGGAGCTGGTGGAACTTCGCGGTCTTCCTGCTCGTCGGCCTGCTCTACGGCTGGCAGCTGGTCGGCATCCTCCCCACGGACGAGCGGATCTCCTGGCAGGGGCACCTGTTCGGGCTGCTCGGCGGGGTGGTCGCCGCGATCATCTTCCGGCGCCGCCGGGGAGACCTGGGCGGCCCCCACCGCTCGGAGTCCACGCTCACCATGCCCTGAACGCCGACGCGCCGGTGCCGCGCGGCCCGGTGGGACATGCTTGCCCCGGGTGCGCCGCCGGCCCTACCGTCGGGATCAGCACGCGTTGATCCGTGAGCGGAAAGCGACGGTACGCACATGCGCGAGGTCGATGTCGCGGTGATCGGGGCCGGCCCCGCCGGGCTGTTCGCGGCCTACTACGCCGGATTCCGAGGGCTCTCCGTCGCGGTCGTCGACGCGCTGCCCGAACCCGGCGGCCAGATCACCGCCATGTACCCGGAGAAGTTGATCCACGACGTCGCCGGCTTCCCGGCCGTCAAGGGGCGGGACCTGGTGGCCAACCTCGTCGCCCAGGCGGCTCCCTTCGACCCGTGCTACCTGCTCGGCACCCGCGCCGAGAAGCTCTCGTACGCCGACGGGCAGCCGGTGCTCGGCCTCGCCGGGGGCGGGCAGCTGCGGTGCGGGGCGGTGATCGTCACCGGTGGGCTGGGCAGCTTCACGCCCCGCCCGCTGCCGGTGGCGGAGCACTTCGCCGGCGCCGGGATCGTCTACTTCGTACCGCAGCCGACGGAGCTGGCCGACCGGGACGTGCTGATCGTCGGTGGAGGCGACTCCGCCTTCGACTGGGCGTCGACGCTTGAGCCGCTGGCCCGCTCGGTGACGGTGGTGCACCGGCGGGAGAAGTTCCGGGCGCACGCGGCCACCGTCGCCCGGGTGCTGGGGCTGCCGGTGCGCGTGATCGTCAACGCCGAGGTGACGAGGCTGCACGGCGACGGCACGGTCACCGGCGCCGAGATCACCGTACGCGGCGGCGCGGCGGAGCTGCTGCCCGTGGACACGGTGGTGGCCGCCCTCGGCTTCACCGCCGACCTCGGCCCGCTGGCCGAGTGGGGGCTGCGGCTGGACCGCCGGCACATCGTCGTCGACAGCGCGATGGCGACGAACCTGCCCCGGGTCTTCGCGGCGGGCGACATCACGGAGTACCCGGGCAAGGTGCGGCTGATCGCGACCGGCTTCGGCGAGGCGGCCACGGCGGTCAACAACGCGGCGGTGGCCATCGACCCGAGCGCGCACCTGTTCCCCGGGCACTCGTCCGACGGCACCTGACGCGCCGGTACCGGATGCTGCCCCGGCCGTGGCCGGATCGAGATCAACGACTGTGATCGTGGGCCGATGAGCGCTCCGCCCCCGCGCCGCGACGGCGCTCCCGCGACCCTGGCCTGGCTGGGGCACCCCGCGACGGTCGCCGCCCTCGTCCTGCTGGTGACCAACGACCACCTGCTCAAGGCGGCCTTCCCCGGCCCGGTGACCGGCAAGCTCAGCGACGTCGCCGGGCTGGTCCTCGCGCCGCCGCTGGTCGCGGTGCTGCTCGCGCTGCTCGCGCCGCGGCTGCCGGCCCGCGCCGCCGCCGGGCTCGGGCTCGGGCTCGTCGCCGTCGGGTTCACCGCGGTCAAGTCCAGCGGGTACGCCGCCGGCGTCGCCTCGGCGGCGTGGAGCGCCGTGAGCGGGCCGTCGCTGGTCCGGGCGGACGGCACCGACCTGCTCGCCCTGCCGGCGCTGGCCGTCGCGTGGTGGAGCTGGTCCCGGGCGCGGCGGGAGCCGGTGCGACGGCGCTCCGCCCGGCTGGTCCGGCTGCTGGTGCTGCTGCCGGCGGCGACGCTGGCGGTGGCGGCCACCAGCCCCGTCCACCACCCCGACGCCGTCCGGGCGGCGGTCCTCGACGGACGGTTGGCGGCCGGCATCGGCCACGGCTACGCCGACAAGGTCTTCGACGACAGTCCCGCCTGGCGGGTGAGTGACGACGCCGGGGCGACGTGGCGCGACCCGACGCGGGGCGAGGTCGAAGCGTTGACCGGTGCGAAGGGGCCGGTCGCCGGCGCCGTCAGCCGGGGCTGCTCGACCGCCACGCCGACGCGCTGCTACCGGATGGTCCCCGGCCGGCTCGCCGTGGAGCAGAGCGACGACGCGGGTCGCAGCTGGCGTCCGGCCTGGGGGGCGACCGAGGCGCAGCGGGCCGTGCTCCGCCGGCAGTACCCGGATCCGGGGCCGCGCGGGGAGCGGATCGCCGCGCAGGAGCTGACGGTGCGGGACACCGGCGACGGCCGGCACGTCGTGCTGGTGGCCAACGGCCGGGACGGCTTCGCCGTCCGTCGGCCCGACGGGAGCTGGGAGCGGCTCGGCTTCGTCGGATCCGAGGAGGCCGGAGGATATGCGTTCGACGGGCGACCACCGGCACTCGGCCGGAGCACCCCCGGGGACCGACGCGACGATCCGCTCCTGGCGCTGTTCCTGGGGCTCACGCTGGCCGGGTCGGTGCTCGCCGTGTCGGGTGTGCGGGCGGGGCTGCGGGCCGGCACCGCCCGCCTGCGGCTGATCTGCCTGGCCGCGCTCGGTGTCGCCGCCTGGGCGCTGCTGGCCGTGGTCTGGTCGGGTGCGCTGCTCTTCGCGCAGGCGGGTGTCGTCGCCCTGCTCACGGTCCTGCTCGGTGTGCTGCTGCTGTCCGTCCGGACGCCGGCCGAGCAGTCGGGGCGGTGGACGCTGGAGGTGCTGCTGGCCGCCGCGCTGGCCCTGGCGCTGGCCGCGCTGCCGCTGGTCGGCTGGCTCTACGGGCGACCCGCGTACACCCACACCGCGCTGCTGCTCGCCGTGGCGGCCACCGCGCCGGGGCTGCTGCTGGGCTGGCGGGCGGCCCGGCTGGTCACGGCGCCCGCCCACCGGGCCGACCCGCCCTGGCCAGCGGGCCCCGCCTGGCCGCCCCGCTGATCCCGCCGCCGGTGTGGTGCGGGGCCCGGCCGGCGGTTCCCTGGCCGCCGGGCGCGGTCGGCGACGGTCAGCGGACCGAGGGCCGGGGCGCGGTCGGCGCGAGGGCGGCGACGCCGACCGCGGCCAGGGTCAGCGCCGCGCCGAGCAGGGTGACGGGCCCCGGGCGGGAGGCCGCCGTGGGCAGCAGCAGGTCCAGCAGTACGGCACCGACGATCTGCCCGGCGATGGTGGCCAGGCCGAGCAGCAGCACGCCGGTGAACCGGACGATCGCCGCGGCGATCGCGATGAACACGATCCCGATCGGCCCGCCCAAATAGAGCCACGGCTCGGCCGGCGCGCCGCCCGCCGGCCAGCCCCGGATCGCGACGTCGACGGCGAAGGCGACCAGCAGGGCCACCGTGCCGACGGAGAAGTTGACGAGCGTGGCGGTCAGCGCGCTGCCGGCGGCCATCCGTACCCGGCCGTTGACCGCCTGCTGCCAGGCGATGGCCACCCCGGCGAGCAGCGGCAGCAGGGCCAGCACGAGGGTGCCCGGGTCGCCGAGCCGGTCGCCGACGGCCAGTAGGACCGCGACCACGGTCAGCGCCGCGCCGGCCAGCCGCTGGCCGGTGACCGGCTGGCGACCGCCCGGACCGATCCCGGCCCGGTCGACGGCCAGGCTGCTGCCGGACTGGCCGGCGACCACCGCGACGGTGAAGATCGCCACGCCGAGGGTGCCGATGGTCAGCCCCTGGGCGGCGACCAGGAGCGCGCCGCACGCCCCGCCGAGGCAGTGCCACGGCCGCAACGTGCCGTCGGTGAGCGCGCCGCGCAGGGCGACCAGCCCCCGCCGCCCACCCGGGGTGGCGGGGACCAGCACCAGCAGCACCAGCAGGCCCACCCCGAACGAGACGACCGCGGCGGCGATCCCGTCGGCCAGGCGTACGCCCAACTCGCCGTTGATCCGGGACTGCACGGCCACGGCCAGCCCGGAGGCGGTCGCGAGGCCCACGCCGGTGATCCGGCGGGCCGCCGACGTGGCTGGAGTGGCCAGCGTCCCGGCGACGCTCACTCCTGCTCGGCCAGCGGGCGGCCGTCGAAGTCGACGGCCGAGTAGAGCGCGAGCTTCTCCAGCCGGTGGTACGAGTCGATCACCCGGATCGTGCCGCTCTTCGAGCGCATGACGATCGACTGCGTGTACGCGCCCCCGGCCCGGTAGCGGACCCCCCGCAGCAGGTCGCCGGAGGTGACGCCGGTGGCCACGAAGAAGCAGTTGTCCCCGGTGACGAGGTCGTCGGTCGTGAGCACCCGGTCCAGGTCGTGCCCGGCGGCGAGCGCCTTCTCCCGCTCCTCGGCGTCGCGCGGCCAGAGCTTGGCCTGCATCGCCCCGCCCATGCACTTCAGCGCGCAGGCGGAGATGATGCCCTCCGGGGTGCCGCCGATGCCCATCAGCACGTCGACGTCAGACTCGCCCCGGGCCGCCGCGATGGAACCGGCGATGTCGCCGTCGGAGATGAACCGGATGCCCGCCCCGGCCCGGCGGATCTGCGTGACCAGGTCGTCGTGGCGGCTGCGGTCCAGCACGCAGACCGTGACCTCGGAGACGTCGGTGCCCTTGACCTTGGCGATCCGGCGGAGGTTCTCGGCCACCCCGGCGTTGATGTCCACCACGTCGGCGTAGGCCGGGCCGACGGCGAGCTTCTCCATGTAGAAGACCGCGCTCGGATCGAACATCGCGCCCCGCTCGGAGACGGCGAGCACCGCCACCGCGTTCGGCATGCCCTTGCTCATCAGCGTGGTGCCGTCGACCGGGTCGACGGCGACGTCCACCTCCGGGCCGGTGCCGTCGCCGACGTGCTCGCCGTTGAAGAGCATCGGGGCGTTGTCCTTCTCACCCTCGCCGATCACCACGACGCCCCGCATGGGGATCGAGTTGATCAGCTTGCGCATCGCGTCGACGGCGGCTCCGTCGCCGCCCTCCTTGTCGCCCCGACCGACCCAACGACCGGCGGCCATCGCCGCGGCCTCGGTGACCCGGACCAGGTCGAGGGCGAGGTTGCGGTCGAGATCCTGTGGGATCCGCGTCCTGGTGTTCGTCATGACGGCTCCTCCTCGCGACGTTGCGGGGCGGCAGGGTGCGGCGTCGCCGCTGCCGGGTTTGTCGCTGATCCTCACACGATCGCTCACCCGACGCGGGGTCGGGGCGGTGATGGCCCGGATACGGCCGGTCGGGAGGCTGCGAAGATGGTGGGGTGGAAGCCGCACAGCCTGCCGAACGCGTACCCGCCGACTCGACGCCGCCGGACGGCCAGCCGCCGGTCGCCCCGACCCGGGCCGCCGCCGTACCGGAAGGGGAGCCGGCGCTGGTCGAACCCGCCGGCGCCCCCGGGGTGGCCCCGCCCGACGGCGGGGCGGAGACGGGCGAGCGGCCCGCGCCGCCGCCGGCGGTCGACACCCGCAAGTCGGAGCGCTCGCCGAAGGACATGGCGATCTCGCTGCTCGTGCTGCTGATCCCGATCGCCCTGCTGCTCGCCTTCTACCGGGGGTTCCTCGGCGGCGACCAGCCGACGACCGTCGACCCGGCGCCCGCCCTCGAATCGGCGCGGGCCGCCAACGCCTTCCCGGTCAGCGAGCCGGCGGGGCTGGACGACGGCTGGCGCACCGTCAGCGCGAACTTCCAGACCGTCGAAGGCGGGTCGAGCCTCCGCCTCGGCTACCTCACCCCGGAGGGGCGGGCCGCCCAGTTGGTGCAGAGCAGCGTGCCTCCGGAGCGGCTGCTGCCCACCGAGCTGACCGCCGAGGGGCAACCGCAGGGCCAGACGGACCTGGGCGGGCGTTCCTGGCAGCGGTACACCGCCCGCGGCAACGAACAGGCCCTGGTCCTGCTCGAACCGAACCGGACCGTGATCGTGGTCGGCGACGCCCGGGACAACGAACTGCGGCACCTGGCCTCGGCGATCCGGTAGCCCGCTTCCACGGCTGCCCCCCGGGTGTCGGTCGGATCGGCTACGCTGCCCCGGCTCACTGCCCGGCGGCTGAAGTCCGCCAGGTGCTTACCGTTTCGCGTGAAGAGAGACAACTGACTGTGAACATTCGACGGTGGAGCGTCGGCGTGCTCGCCGCCACCCTGCTCGTTCCCGGCCTGACTGCCTGCAAGGCGGACGATCCCGCGCCGACCGCCGCGGGCTCGGCAGCGTCGGCGGTGCCCGCCGACCCCAAGGAGGCGCTGCTCGCCTCCACCAAGGAGATCGAGAAGGGCAACTTCACCTTCACCCTCACTGGTGCCGGGCTGAGCGGCAAGGGCCTGGTGCACAAGCCCAGCAACAGCGCCCAGTTCAGCATGAAGTTCGACGACGAGTCCGGCGGCATGTCGATGGGCATGGAGCTGATCTACATCGAGCCGGACAGCTGGGTGATGCTCGACCTCGGCGAACTGGGCGCCATGATCCCGGGCGCGGAGAAGTGGAAGGGCAAGTACCAGCACCTCGACCAGTCCAAGGTCAAGGGCGCCGGCGAGCTCAGCCGCTACATGGAGGAAGTCGACCCGGCCGGCAGCGCGAAGCTGACCAAGGGCATCACCGAGGTGCAGAAGACCGCCGAGGGCAGCTACACCGGCAAGCTCGACGTGTCCGCCGCGGGCGACGCCGCCACCCTGGACGCCGACCTGGTCAAGGCCCTCGGCGCGCAGGCCAAGACGCTGCCCTTCACCGCCAAGCTGGACGCGGAGGGCCGGCTCACCGAGCTGGTGATCTCGGTGCCGGCCGCCGGTGAGACCAAGGCGCACGACATCAAGGTCACGTACGCGGACTACGGCAACGCCGCCGCCGCGCAGAAGCCGCCGGCGGACAAGGTGGTCGAGGCGTCCCCCGAGACGTACGAGATGTTCAAGAAGTAACAGCGACACACGGAAACGGGGCGGCTCCGGCCGCCCCGTTTCCGCGTTCCGGGGTCACCCGTCCGGGGCAACCGGACATCCCGGTGATTGTGCGACGCGGCGACAGGGAACAGGAGTGGGGCGGACCCGGACCGGTCGCCCCGGCAGCCGGCCTCAGGGGGTTCGCGCGGCGCAGCCGACGTGGTGCGTCGCCCGGTTTCCGGCCGCCGCCAGGTGCGTCGGGTGACCCATGTGGGAGACACGTATGACTGTTCGACGCCTGAGCGCCGGCCTGGTGGCCGCCGCCCTCTTCACTCCCGGCCTGGCGGCCTGCAACTCCTCCGGGACCCCGACGGCGGGCTCGTCCGCCTCCCCGACCGTCTCGGCGTCCGGCACGCCCGCGCCCTCCGGCAGCGCGGCCCCGGCGTCCGGTGACGCCAAGCAGGCGCTGCTGGCCTCCACCCGTGAGATCAGCAACGGCAACTTCCGGTTCACCATGTCCGGCGTCGGCTCGACGGCCGAGGGACGGGTGCACGAGCCCACCCAGAGCGCCGAGATGCGGGTGACGATCGGCAAGCCGACCGACGACCTGTTCATGAAGCTCGACCTCGTGCACTACAAGCCGGACAGCTGGGTGAAGGTCGAACTCGGCGGCACGACCGCCAACAGCGTGCCGGGGGTGCAGAAGCTCAACCTCGGCAAGTACCAGCACCTGGACCAGACCCGGATCAAGGGCAACCGCAACCTCGGCTTCGACTTCGACAAGGTCGACCCCGCCGGCAGCGAGGTGCTGACGCAGGGCATCACGGAGGTACGCCAGACCGGCGACGGCGCGTACGCCGGCACGATCGACGTGTCGAAGGCGGCGGAGGCGGGTTCGGTGGACCCGACGGTGATCACGGCCCTCGGGGCGCAGGCGAAGTCGGTGCCGTTCACCGCGAAGCTCGACCCGCAGGGCCGGCTCAGCGAGATGGTCGTCCAGATCCCGGCCGCCGGCCAGAACCAGGCGCAGGACATCAAGATCACGTACTCGGACTACGGCAGCGCCACCGCCGCCCAGAAGCCCCCGGCGGACCAGGTCGTCGAGGCCCCCGCCGAGCTCTACAACCTCTTCAACTAACCCCACACCTCCCGCCCGCGCCGATCATGCAGTTGTGGTGGGTGACACAAGGTGCAGAACGCCCTGTATCGCCCACCACAACTCCATGATCGCCGGGCGAGCGGGGGCGCGAG
>NZ_WAAS01000143.1:0-16342 GCF_008806585.1 Micromonospora sp. AMSO12t | reverse complement strand
CCGCTCTCCGCCCTTTGCTCTGCAGCCACGGACGCACCACGTCGCTGACCTGGGGCCGGCTCGCCGCCGGTGCAGCGGACTCGCCACACGCCATCACTCAGAGCAACTGTTGCGTATATGGATGCAGAGCAAAGGGCGCGGCGAACGACCCACGCGGCCAGCGCTGACCTCACTGTCCGTCAGCAATCTCGTCAGACAATCCGCCGGCGGGTCCGGCTTGGCGAAGAGTCGGCCTGGTCACCCAGGCCGTAGTGCACGGCGCCCCGGCCCCACCAGATGCCGGCCGCGCACGGTGCCGGGCGCCCGGTGCCCGGAGCGCCCCGCGCGCGACGCAGGGGGCCGCAGGGCGCAGGGCGCGAGCTTGTCGTCTTCGCCGTGCTGGCGGTCAGCGGTAGACCGCGCGGTGCGCGGCGTCGATCCCGGCCGCGTACAGCGGGCCGGTGAGGGCGCGGTCGCGGGCCAGGGCGGCGCGGGCGGCGTTCGCGCCGGGCGCGCCGTGCACGCCGCCGCCCGGGTGCGCCGACGCGCTCGCCAGGAACAGCCGGTCCACCGGCGTGTCCGCGCGGCCCAGGCCGGGGATCGGGCGCAGGAACAGCTGCTGGTACGCGGCGGCGGTGCCGCCGCCGAGCGCGCCGCCGACCAGGCTCGGGTCGCCCGCCTCCAGGTCGGCCGGGCCGGCCACGTGCCGCCCCACGATCAGGCTGCGGAAGCCCGGCGCGGCCTCCTCCAGCACCTGCTCCATCCGCTCGACGTGCGCGGCGATCTCCTCGGCCCGCCACTTCTGACGGAACGGCAGGTGGGTGTACGACCAGAGCGACTCGGTGCCCGGCGGCGAGTGGCTCGGGTCGGCCACCGACATCTGTCCCAGCAGCAGGAACGGGTCGCGCGGGATCTCCTTGCGGGCCAGCGCGGCGGCGTAGCTGGTGAGGCCGTTCAGGTCTGCCCCCAGGTGCACTGTGCCAGCGGTGGCGACCGCCCGGTTGGTCCACGGCACGGGGGCCGACAGCGCCCAGTCCACCTTGAGCGTCGAGCCGTCCCAGCGGAAGTGCGCCAGGTCCTCCACCAGCCGGGACGGCAGCGCCGCCGCGCCGACCAGGTCCAGGTATAGGGCGGGCGCGGGGACGTCGGCGAGCACCGCGCGGCGGGCCCGCCAGAGGGCGCCGCCGGTGGTACGCACGCCCATCGCCCGGCCGCGGGCGGTCAGCACCCGGTCGACGTGTGCGCCGTAGAGGATCCGGCCGCCGCGTTCGGTCAGCCGGGCCACCAGCGCGTCGGTGATCTTCTGGGCGCCGCCGTCGGGCACCGGCCAGCCGACCTGCTGGCCCAGCATGGCGAGCAGCCAGCCGTACACGCCCGAACCGGCCTCCTCGGGTGACAGGTCGGTGTGCAGGGCACAGCCGGCCAGCAGCACCGGGCCGCCCTCGCCCTCGAAGAGTTCGTCGCCGAGCTTGCGTACCGGCACCACCAGCCGCCGGGCCAGCCGCAGCGCCCCCGACACGCGCAGCCGGCGCAGCAGGCTCAGGCCCCCGCGCACCGGCGGGAACGGCCTGGTGATGCTCTCCAGCATCGGCTCGGCCACCTGGCGCCAGTCGTCGTACGCGTGCAGCCAGCGCTTGCCGTCGCCCGGCGCGAACGCCTCCAGCGAGGCCGCGGTGGCCTCCGGGTCGCGGTTGAGCACCGCCGCCCGCCCGTCGGGCAGCAGGTGGGCCAGCACGTCCGGGGAGTGCCGCCAGCGCAGACCGTAACGGTCGAGCCCCAGCCCGCGCAGCACCGGCGAGGCGTAGCCGAGGGGGTAGAAGGAGCTGTAGAGGTCGCTCAGGTAGCCGGGAGCCGTCACCTCGGCGGAACGCACCGCCCCGCCCGGGGTCTCCGTGGCCTCCAGCACCAGCACGTCCCAGCCGGCGTCGGCGAGCAGATTGGCGGCGACCAGGCCGTTGTGGCCTGCTCCCACGATGACGGCGTCCGCGCTCTCCGCGCCGGGCGAACTCATCCGATCCGCCTACCCGGCCAGCAACCGGGCGAAACGCGTTTGCCGCGCCGGGGCCGGGGCATGCACTGCCATGTACACGGTTGCGCAGCTCATAGGCGGAGTGTGGGGCGCGGGCGGCGAGGGTGGCGAGTTGGTCGTACACGATCCGGCCGACGGCTCCCCGGTCAGCTCGGCGCCGGTCGCGACGGCCGACGAGGTCGGCAAGGCGGTGGAGGCGACGCGCGGCGTCGCGGCGGAGTGGGCGGCGACCGCCCCCGCGGAACGGGCGGCGGCCCTGCACCGGGCGGCGGACGCCGTGGCGGCGGTGGCCGACGACCTGGCCCGGGCCACGACGGCCGAGATGGGCAAACCCCTGTCGGACGCCCGGGGCGGCGTGGAAGCGGGGATCGGCACGCTGCGACAGTACGCGGAACTCGCCCCCGTGCGCGGCGGGCGGACCCTGCACGGCGCCACCCACGCCCTCGACTTCATGACGCCGCAGCCGCGCGGGGTGGTCGCCGCGATCACCCCGTGGAACGACCCGGTGGCGGTCTCCTGCGGGCTGCTCGGCGCGGCCCTGGTCACCGGCAACGTGGTGCTGCACAAGCCGAGCGAGCGCGCCCCGGCGACCGGCTGGCTGCTGGCGAAGGCGCTCGACTCCGCGCTGCCGCCCGGGGTGCTGTCGCTGCTGACCGGGGGCCCGGAGGTCGGCGCGGCGCTGGCCGCCCAGGAGGTGGACGTCGTCGCCCACGTCGGCTCCACCGCCACGGGGCGGGCCATCGCGGCCGCGGCGGCACGGACCGGGGCGAAGGTACTGCTGGAGAACGGCGGCAGCGATCCGCTCGTCGTGGACGGCGACGTCGACCCGGTGTGGGCGGCCGGGCAGGCGGCGATCGGCGCGTTCGCCAACGCGGGGCAGATCTGCGTCGCGGTGGAGCGGATCTACGTGCACCGGGACGTCGCGGAGGACTTCGCGCTGGCGCTGGCGGAGCGGGCCACGAAGCTGCGGACGGGCCCGGGCGGGGACCCGCGTACCGAACTGGGGCCGCTGGTGGACCGGCGGCACCGCGACCACGTGCACGGGCAGGTCACCGCCGCGGTGGCCCAGGGCGCGCGGATCCGCACCGGCGGCACGCTGCCCGACGGGCCGGGGGCGTTCTACCCGGCGACCGTGCTCACCGACTGCCGGCACGACATGACGGTGGTACGCGAGGAGACGTTCGGGCCGGTCGCCCCGATCGTGGCCGTCGACTCGTTCTCCGAGGCGCTGCGGTGCGCCGCCGACTCCCCGTACGGGCTGGCCGCGACGGTGCTGACCGGATCGATGAGTCACGCCCAGCGCGCCTGGCGGGAACTGCCCGTCGGCACCGTGAAGGTCAACGCGGTGTTCGGCGGCGCGCCGGGCGGTGCCGCGCACCCGCGCCGGGGCAGCGGGCACGGTTTCGGCTACGGGCCGGAACTGCTGGACGAGTTCACCGCGACGAAGGCGGTGCACATCGAGGCGCCCGGTGGCGGCCACTGGTGAGACACGCGCGGGGGCTGTCCGCGGACGGACAGCCCCCGCGTCGCGTACCCGAAAGGTGGCCTCAGCGGCCGCGGGCCTTGGCGGTCCGGCGGTTGTTCGCCTTCTCGATGGCCTTGACCAGTTCGGGCTTCGTCATGCTCGAACGGCCGGGCACGTCGAGTTTGCGGGCCACCTTCATCAGGTGGTCCTTGGTGGCGTTGGCGTCCACCCCGCCGGCCGTGGGCGCCCGGCGCTCCGGTCCGCCGCCGGCCGCCTGGCGGTCGCTCGGCCCCTTGCGGCCCTTGGGCTCCCAGTGGTCGCCGACCTTCTCGAACTCGTGCTTGACGGCGGCGAAGGCGGTGCGGTGCGCCCGCTCCCCCTCGCCGTACGTCTCCACGGCCGAGTCGTGCGTCTTCTCCCAGGTGCGCTGCGCCTTCTTGGGGGAGCGTCGCAGCGTGCTGGGCAGTACCTCGCGCCCGGGCATCTCGTCCTCCTCCGCGTCGATGGGTTCCCCTGACCGTTCCCCCGCGTCAGGTCGGCAAACCGGAGGTCGGGTTTGTCGATTTCCGGCCAGGGGTACCGGCGGGCCAGGCGAAGCCGGATGCACCGGGTCATCCGGCGGCCGGGGCGCAGGGAGCGGGCATGACGACGACGGAACCCGGCGCGGTGCTCGCCGGGGAGCGGCGACCGCGGATCCCCCGCCGGGTACGGCAGCTGAGCTGGCGCACCTGGCGCGGAGTGCTGGTGCGCAGCGTGCGCAACTTCGTCAAGGACAACTGCGCGGACTGGGCCGCCGCCCTGACCTACTACGGGGTGCTCGCGCTCTTCCCGTCCACGATCGTGGTGGTCGCCCTGGTCGGGCTGGTGTCCAACGGCGAGCAGACTGTCGACACCGTGCTGGACCTGGCCCGGGACATGGGTGCCGGCTCGGTGGTGGCGAACGAGGGCTTCGTCGGCGTCGTGCGGGGCGTGGTCGACCAGAACGACTCGGCCAGCGCGCTGCTGAGCTTCGGTCTGCTCGGTGCCCTCTGGTCGGCCTCCGGCTTCATCGGGGCGTTCACCCGGGCCTCCAACGCCGTCTACGGGGTCGAGGAGGGGCGGCCGATCTGGAAGCTGCGGCCGGTGCAGATCGGCCTGGCGGCGATCTCGCTGGTGCTGTTGGCGATCGTCGCCACCGGGCTGATCGTCAGCGGGCCGGTCACCGACGCGGTGGGCGACCTGATCAACGCCGGCGGACTGGCGCGTACGGCGTGGAGCGTCGCCAAGTGGCCCGTGCTCGCGATGATCATGATGGTGCTGCTGAGCCTGCTGTTCTGGATCGCGCCGAACGTCCGGCAGCCGCGGTTCCGCTGGCTCACCCCGGGCGGCGCGGTGGCCCTGGTCGCCTGGGCCCTCGCCTCCTTCGGCTTCGGCCTCTACGTCGCCAACTTCGGCTCGTACGACGCCACCTACGGCAGCCTCGGTGCCGTGATCGCCTTCCTGGTCTGGCTCTACCTGTCCAACTCGGCGCTGATGCTCGGCGTGCAGATCAACGCGGAACTCCAGCGCGGCCGGGTGCTCCAGGCCGGCGAGCCGGACCCCGACGAGCCGGTCCTGCCCCCGAAGACGCCGGCCACCACGTGACCCGTACGGGTTTACCGGCCGCGACGCCGGAGCGCCCGTTTACCGCCGGTGCCACCGGGTAGCGCAGAAGGCATGGAACGTGGCAGCAGCAAGCACGGACCGAGGGTCGACGAGCAGATGAGCCGGGAGGTCAGCGGCCTCGTGCAGGGGCCGGGGACCGGCGGCTCGCGGGTCGACGAGTCCCGTGTGCCGGAGCCGGCGGGTGAGGACCAGCCGGAGCCGACCACGGCCCCGGCCGGCGACCTGCGTACGGGCGCGCCCAAGGGGATGAGCTCCGAGGACGTCGAGCGACGCAGCCGGCTCGGCCGGTTCATCACGATGGCCGCCCTGCCCGGTGACCGGGAGACGCTGATCGCCAACGCGCGGGACAACGAGGCGCCGGCGGACATCGTCGCCGAACTGGAGCGGCTGCCCGAGGGCACCCGCTACCAGACGATCTCCGAGGTGTGGGCGGCGCTCGGCCACAAGAACGAGACGACCCGTTGGTGACCGGATCCCCGCACGATCCGGCCCGTCACCGGCGGACGAAGGAGGATGCCTTATGAGTGGCGTTACCGAACACGTGGACGTCTCCGTCCCGGTCCGCACCGCGTACGACCAGTGGACCCAGTTCGAGGACTTCCCCCACTTCATGGAGGGGGTCCAGGAGGTCCGGCAGCTGACGGACACGATGACCCACTGGACAGTGGAGATCGCCGGGGTGAAGCGGGAGTTCGACGCCGAGATCACCGAGCAGCTCCCGGACGAGCGGGTCGCGTGGCGCTCCACGGGCGGCACCCAGCAGGCCGGCGTGGTGACCTTCCACCGGCTGGACCCGGACACCACCCGGGTCACGCTCCAGCTCGAGTTCGAACCGCACGGCGTGGTCGAGCAGGCCGGCGACAAGCTCGGCGTCGTCGACCGGCGCGCGAAGGGCGACCTGGAGCGGTTCAAGCAGTTCATCGAGCGACGCGGTCAGGAGACCGGTGCCTGGCGCGGCAAGGTCGACCGCCCGCAGCCCTGATTCCCCGCCCCCGGGTGTGAACCTCCGATGGCCGCCGGCTCCCCCGGCGGCCATCGTCGTTTGCGGGGACCCGGCCGGGGTACCGCGATTGACATGACGGACGACGACAAGGTGTGGCGGGACGAGGAACGGACTTCGCTCCAGGAACTGGACCGGGCCGTCGCGCGGTCGACCCTGGACGGCCAGGCCGACGACGTGACGGGGAACGACGCCGGCGAGGAGGCGGCCTTCGGGCACGGCCCGGAGGCGGCGGACCGCGGCGGGCAGGCCGCCGGTGCGGGCCGGGAGCCGACCGACCCGGACCGCGCGTACCGGCCCTCGACGACCGGCCGGACCGGACCCGACACGATGTGAACCGCACGGCGCGGCGGGCGGGCCCACCCCGGGTCCGCCCGCCGCGCCGCTCGACGCGGAAGTCCGGGCCGTCCGAGGCCACGGGTCCGGGCCGCTCGACGCGACGGTCCGCGCCGCTCAGCGGGGCGTCGGGGCCGGCCGGCGGGTGCCGGCCGCGTGCAGGGCGATCAGGCCCAGCGCGAGGACGACGAGCGCCGGCCCGAGCAGCTCGACCGAGGTGTTGCCGAGCAGCACCCCGATGCCGGCGGGCACCAGCGCGCCGCCCAGCCCGGCCGCGGCGATCTGGAGCCCGATGGTCCGGTCCGCGTGCGCCGCACCGACCCGCTCGGCGGTGGTGAGGGTGAGCAGCGGGAAGACCGGGGCGGCGGCGAAGCCGACGACGAACAGCCCGGCGACGGCGACCCAGGCCGGTGCCGGCAGCGCGATCAGGACCGCGCCGACCGCCATCCCGGCGAGGCTGCCCCGCAGCACCACCGCCGCGCCCAGCCGTTCGGCCACCACGCCCTGCACCACGCGCCCGACGAACAGGCTGCCCCAGTAGCCCGAGACGCAGACGCCGGCGACGGCCGCGCCGAGGCCGCGTCCCTCGGTCAGCAGCAGGAACGCCCAGAGCCCGGCCGCCACCTCGATGGCCACGTAGACGGCGAAGGCCGACGCGCCGAGCCAGACCGCCGGCAGGCGCAGCGTCTCGCGTACCCGGGTGACGGTCGGTGGGGCGACGGCCGCCTCCCCGGCGGGCTCGCGGGCCGGGGCGCGGTCCCGCCAGGCCCGCACGGTCAGCGCGAACGCGGCGGCCAGCGCGAGCTGGGCCCCCGCCACCAGGCCGTAGCCCCAGCGCCAGGAGAGCCCGGCGCTGAGCGCACCGGTCATGATCAACGGTCCGAGCGCCACGCCGAGGCCGAAGAACGCGTGCATCCAGTTCATGTGCCGGGGGCCGAAGGCGCCGGCGGCGTACGCGTTCAGGCCGGAGTCGATCGCGCCGGAGCCGAGGCCGAGCACCAGCGCGCAGCCCACCATCAGGGTGAGCCCGGGCGTCGACGCGTAGCCGGTGAGCGCGAGGCTGGCCAGCAGCGTGCTGCCGGCGAGCAGCCAGCCGACGCCGAGCCGGGCCAGCGTGAAGCCGGCCAGCACGCTGGAGGTCAGGTACCCGGCGGTGCCGGCGGTGAGCACGAGGCCGACGGCCTCGGTGGGCACGCCGAAGTCGGCCCGGATCGAGGGCCAGCCCACGCCGATCAGGCCGTCGGGCAGGCCGAGGCTGACGAAGGCGAGGTAGGCCAGCAGGAGCAGCGAGGCGCGGGGCGGGGCGGTGGACACGGAGGAACATCCTGCCCTGAGTCGGCGGCGGCGCCAGTCCGCCTCCCCCGGTGGGACGAAGATTACGGTCCGGACGGGCGGTAAAACGGACAGCTCATCCAGAATCGGCCGTTCGGCTGA
This sequence comes from Micromonospora sp. AMSO12t, assembly GCF_008806585.1. Classification (NCBI taxonomy): domain Bacteria; kingdom Bacillati; phylum Actinomycetota; class Actinomycetes; order Micromonosporales; family Micromonosporaceae; genus Micromonospora; species Micromonospora sp. AMSO12t. The sequence goes on along the minus strand of NZ_WAAS01000143.1, from coordinate 8,455 downwards.
CGGCAAGCGCCGGGTCGCGCGCAAGACTTTCGGGATGCATCAGGGCTCCGGCATCCTCTCCACGCGTCAGCGCCGCCTGGCATGGCTCGGCTTCCTCCTCGCCGCGCTGCAGGCTCCCGTCTCCGCCAAGCTGGCATCGGACGACTCCTGGTTGTTCAGCCTCTGCGTCGCGCTGATGGTGGCGACCGTGATCATCGCCGACGACGCGGCCCGCCGCCGCCCGGCGGACGCCCGCTCCATGGAGTGACGCGGCAGCCGGCGCGACGGCATCCCGCCGCGCCGGCCGGATCATCCCGGCTTGACCGCGATCGCGCCGTCGACGGTGCGCAGGATCAGGCGCAGCACCTCGTGCCGGGAGGCACCGGTCTCGGCCAGGTAGGCCCAGCCGGCGTACAACTGGGACCAGATCAGGCTCTGCACCCACCCCGCCGGCAGCTCCGGGTCGATGGTGCCGTCGCGGTGCCCGCGTTCGACCATCGCGACGAAGTTCGGGTCGCACCCGCCGTCGATGGAACCGGCACCGGTCTCCGGCTCGGTGAAGATCAGCGAGAGCAGAGTGCCGAGGTCGAAGTACTCCTGGCAGAGCCGGCGCACGGCCGACGCACCGGTGCCCTCGGCGATCCGCGCCTGGGCGGTCGCCCGGTCCAGCCGGGCGCCGGCCTCGGCGCCGACCGCCCCGAACAGGTCGGCCCGCTCGGCGAAGTAGCGGTGCAACGTCGTACGCCCCACGTCGGCGGCGGTGGCGATGTCGCCGAGGGAGGCGGCGGGGTTGCGCCCCCACACCTCGATCGCCGCGTCGACGATGGCCTGGCGGGTCCGGGCGCGACTGCCGGACACCTGCTGGTCGGTCACGTCGGCGAGGATACCAACACGTCCTTTCGGAATACCGGTTGCCCTGAATGGAACACTGGTGTTCCATTCAGGGCATGACTCCTTCCGCCCCGGCGTTCTCCCGATTGCGCACGCTCACCTCGTTCCTCGTCCCGCACCGGCGGACGATGCTCCTCGGTCTCGTGCTGGGGCTCGCCGCCAACGCGGCCGGGCTCGCGACGCCGATGGTCACCAAGTGGGTCCTGGACACGCTCGGCGCCGGCGAGTCGATGGCCCGCCCGATCGGCGCCCTGCTGGCGCTCGTCGTCGTCGGCGCGGCCGTCTCGCTGTGGCAGTGGCGGCTGCTCGGAACGCTGGCCGAGCGCGTCGTGCTCGACGCGCGGGCCTCGATCGTCCGGCACTACTTCCAGGCCCGCGTCGGCGACCTGCAACGCCGCCCCACCGGCGAACTGGTCACCCGGGCCACCTCCGACACCCAGCTGCTACGCGAGGCGTCCGGCAGCATCGTCGGCCTGGTCAACGCCGGCATCGCCCTGGCCGGCACCCTCGTGCTGATGGGGGTGCTCGACCTGTTCCTGCTCGGCTGCACCGTGGCCGCCGTGCTGGTCGTCGCCGCGGTCATGGGCGCACTGATGCCCCGCATCGGGCAGGCGCAGGCCGCGGCGCAGGAGTCGACGGGCGCGCTGGGCGGCGTCCTGGAGGGGGCGCTGCGCGCGATCCGCACGGTCAAGGCCAGCCGGGCGGAAGCCCGGTTGACCGAGCGGATCGTCGCCGACGCCCGGCAGGCGGCGACGCACAGCGTACGGGCCGCGCGGGTGACGGCGTCGGTCTGGACGATCGCCTGGACGGGGATCCAGCTCGCGGTGATCGCGATCCTGGGCATCGGCGCCTGGCGGGCCCAGCACGGCCTGCTGGAGATCTCCAGCCTGATCGCCTTCCTGCTGTACACGTTCCAGCTGATGGGGCCGATCACCGAGCTGACCCAGAACACCACGGCGTTGCAGGCGGGGATCGCGGCGGCGGGACGGATCCGCGAGGTCGAGACCATCGCGACCGAGCCGGCGGGACCGGCGCCCGCCCCGGCGGAACGCGCGCCGACGCCCGACGCGGAGCAGCCGGTGCTCGTGTTCTGCGGGGTCACCGCCCGGTACGGCCCGGAGGCGCCCCCGGCGGTGCGGGACATCGACCTGGCCGTCCCCCGGCGTGGGCACACCGCGATCGTGGGGCCCTCGGGAGCCGGCAAGACCACGCTCTTCTCGCTGATCCTGCGCTTCCTCGAGCCCGAGCGGGGGCAACTGCTGCTCGACGGCCGACCGTACGCGGCCCACGGGCACGACCAGGTGCGGGCCCGGCTGGCGTACGTCGAGCAGGAGACGCCGGTGGTGCCCGGCACCATCCGCGACAACCTGCGGTTCACCCATCCGGACGCCACGGAGGAGGAGATCCGGGCCGTGCTGCGCGCCGTCCGGCTCGACGACAAGATCGACTCACTGCCGGACGGACTGGACACGTCGCTGTCGTCGACGGAGGTGTCCGGCGGGGAGCGCCAGCGCATCGCCCTGGCCCGGGCCATGCTGCGCACCCCCGACGTGCTGCTGCTCGACGAGGCGACCGCGCAGGTCGACGGGCTGACCGAGGCGGCGTTGCAGGAGTGCGTCCGGCAGCGCGCGGCGGTCGGTGCCGTGCTGACCATCGCACACCGGCTCTCCACGGTGCTCGACGCCGACCGGATCGTGGTGCTGGAGCACGGCCGGATCCGCGCCCAGGGCACCCACGCCGAGCTGCTGGCCGGCGACGACCTCTACCGCCGCCTGGTCGAGGCGCTGCGCATCGCGGCCGAGGAGCACCCGGTCGCGGCGCGCTAGCTGTCCCTGGGCCCTACAGCCAGCCCACCCGCCGACGCGGCGGCCCGCCCGTCGCGCGCGGCGGGGGCGCACGCGGCTAGCCTCCGCCGTCGGGGCGCGCCTCGTGGCCGGGTCGGCCCCGGCTGCGCCGCCGCTCCTTCATCTCCGCCTCGTAGAGGTGCCGGCGACCGCCGACCAGCTCCTCCCGGGCGGCCCGGTCCAGGTCGCGGAAGAGGGCGTAGTAGTTGTCGTCGAAGTCCTCGACGATCTGGAACGTCCACCGTCCGGCGATCACGTTGCGGCCCAGCAGGTCGGTGTCGATCCGGTCGGCGATCCGGTCGTGCCCGGCGGCGCGGAACATCTCCACGGCGTCGTCGAGCATCAGGTCGGCGTGCCCCACCAGCTGGTGCAGCGAGTAGAGGTGACCGCGGACCCGCTCGACGCACTCCAGCGCCTCGCTCAGCTTGCCGAGCGCCGCCACCGTCTCGTCGCTGACCCCGGCGGGCCTGCGGTGCCGTTCGTCCGGCCCGTCCTCGTGTCGTCCCATCCGTTCCTCCAGGTTTGCGCTGTGCCCGTCCGGGCGGTCTCCTCCTGCCCCACCCGCGTCGGATCAACCCCCCGCGCCGCCCGCTGACCGTTCGGGGGAGGGTCAAAAACCCGCCGACCGGCCGAGGTCGACCCTGGTCACGGCCGGATAGCCTCGGTCACCATGCGTGTGCCGTTCACCCGGGTCGAGGCCCGTTCCGCCGCCAGTTCGGCGCGAGCCACCCTCGCTCTCCTGTCCACCTCGGTCGGCGCCGAAGGACTGGCCGCCGCCGCCGCGCGTCCGGGCCTGCTCGCCCTGGTCGACCAGCACGCCGCGGCGGTGCGGGAGAGCCTGGACGGCGACCGCCGGCCGCTGAGCGCCGCCGCGCTCGCCGGCTACGCGGAGGGCGTCCGCGCCGCCGCGCTGGAGCACGGCTGGCAGCCGCCGGCGGCCCCGGTGGACTGGTCCGCACCGGACTGGCTGCTCACCCGGCTGCTCGCGGTCTGCGCGCTGACCCGCTCGCTCGGGGCCCCGGCGACCGCTCCGCTCCCGCTGGTCTGAAGCCCGGGCGGGCCCCGGACCCCGGCCGGACACGCCGGAGGGGCGCCCGCACGTCGCGGACACCCCTCCCCGTCTCGCTCACCGCCAGGTCAGCGGCGGAACTGCTGGGTCTCGTCGCTGACGCTCCCCGACTGGTACGTGCCGCGCCCGCCGGCCGTCGCGGACTCCTGCCCGCGGGGCATGACCTCGGTGCGCTCGGCCGCCGTCCGGTCCGCCATCTGCCGGCCGACGTCGGTCTGACCGGCCTCCCGGGCCCGGCGGTGCTCCTGCACCGCCCGCGACTCCTCGGCCATCCGGTTCAGCCAGCCTTCCCAGCGGTTCTGCATCGGCCGCACCAGGCCACCGCCGACACCGATGATCAGGATGCCGGCCACGGTGGCGAGCACCGCGATCAGCACCGGTGTGGTCACCGTGGTGGCGATGCCCACCTGGTTCAGCGCGGCGATCACACCCAGCGCGAGGATGAAGACCGCCACCAGGTCCGCCAGGACCTTGCCGTACGCGAGCCCGCCCAGCGCCCCGGTGACCAGATCCCGGACGGCGTTGGCGATCGCGGCGGCCACGACGATGATGATGATCGCCACGAAGGCGCGTGGCAGCCAGGCGACCACGCCGCTGATCAGGTCACTGATCGCGTTGGGTCCCCACACCCCGAAGGCGAACTGCAGGGTGAACAGCAGCACGGCGTAGTACGCCAGTCTCGCCAGGATGTCACTGGCGTCGTACTTGGTGCGTTCCAGCGCACGCTTGATGCCGCCCCGTTCCACCGCCCTGTCGAACCCGACCCGTTCCAGCGCCGTGTCCACGATCTTGAGCACGGCTCTGGCGATGAGCCATCCGACCACGAGGATCGCGATGAACGCGATGGCCCGCGGTATGAAGAGCAGCACCGACCTCCACATGTCGGCCACGGCGTTGCCGATGTCGACCTGCCTGACCGCGAGGCTTTCCGGCATGATGTCCCTCCTGTCGCATGGACTGCGCCGCGCGCTTACCCCGCCACCGACGCGGCACGCCGTCGGAGTCCCCGGGTTTTTCCCGACATGTCACCGCAGAACGGCCCTGACCTGCCCGAACGTCCGGCCCCGGCGACGCGCGGGGCATGATCGGAAACTGCCGACGGACCCTCCGGCTAGGCTGCGCTCATGCCAGGAACGGTCGGACGGGTCCCGAACCCACCAGCCCCGGTCTCGGGAACGCCCTCCGCGTCGGGCATGGCGGCCGCCGTCCCGCGCCACGACTGGGGTGGCACCCCGCTCGGTGCGTGGCGGACGTGGGACCCGGCGGTCCGGGCCGCCACCGAACTGCTCCTCGCCTCGCCCGTGCCGATGGCCCTCACCCTGGGCGACGAGCACCTGCTCGTCTACAACGACGCGTACGCGGAGCTGATCGGCGACCGGCACCCCGACGCGGTGGGCCGGCCGGCGGCCCAGGTGTTCGCCGAGTCCTGGCCGCTGCCCGGCGTCGGGGACGCCATCGCGCACACCTACCGCTCCGGGGAGCCGTTCCTGGAGAAGGAGACCACGCTCCCGCTGCACCGCCGTCCCGGCCTGGTCGAGCAGTCGGTCTTCACCCGGGGCTACTCCCCCGTGCGCGACAGCGCCGGGCGGATCGTCGGCGTGCTGACCGTGGCCGCGGAGACCACCCAGGTCACCCAGCAGTTGCAGAGCCTCAGCGACTTCGCCGCGGCGCTCGCCGGCACCCTCACCCTGGACGACGTGGCCCGGGTCGCGCTGCGCTACGCGATCACCGTGTTCGACGCCGACCGGGTCTCGTTCGCCGTCGACGAGGGCGGCGGCGGCTGGCGGATGGTCCGGCGCATCCGTGGCGAGCTGATGGACGAGGCCGACGAGCGACTCCCCCCGCTGTGGCGGCGCGTCCCGCCGGACTGGCTGGGGCCGGTGGTGACCTCCGCCCGCAGCGGCGTGCCGTACTTCGTCGACGACGGCCAGCCGCTGCGGGACATCTCGGTGGACCGGCACGACCAGAAGGTCCGCTCGCTCGCGGCGGTGCCGCTGCGGGCCTCGGTGGTGCGCGGCGGGCTGACGGTCGGCTACCAGGTCCCGCACGTCTGGTCGGCCGCCCGGCGCGCGCTGCTGGCCGCGTCGGCCGAGCTGGTCGGCCAGGCCGCCGAGCGGGCCCGCCGGTTCGAGACCCAGCACGGCACGGCCCAGCTGCTGCAACGCAGCATGCTGCCGGAGCACCTGCCCGACCTGCCCCGGATGCGGATCGCCGCCCGCTACGACCCGGGCGTCGACGGCAACGCCGCCGGTGGGGACTTCTACGACGCCTTCCTGCTGCCCGACGGCGGCCTGGGGATCGTGCTCGGCGACGTCGCCGGCCACGACGTGCAGGCCGCGGCCCGGATGGGTCAGGTCCGCGCGGCGCTGCGGGCGCTGGCGCTGACCGACCCCCGCCCCGACGCCGTGCTGGCCGGGCTCGACCGGTTGGTGACCAGCCTGGGCGCCGAGGGCGACACGCACGAGCTGTTCGTGACGGTGGTCTTCGGGGTCGTCGACGTCGACCGGCAGCGGCTCACCCTGGCCAGCGCCGGTCACCCCGCGCCGCTGATCCGCCGGTGCGCCCCGGACGGCGACCCGGTCGCCGAGTACCTCGACGTGCCCGCGGGCGCCCCGCTGGGCCTGGGCTGCCGGCCGCGCACCGTCACGGTGCCCTTCGCCCCCGGCGACACGCTGCTGCTGTTCAGCGACGGTGTGGTGGAGCGGCGCTGGCAGGACCTGACGACCGGCCTGGACGCCCTGGCCGTCGCCGTGGCCGGCGCGGGCAGCGGCGACCCCCGCGCGTTGTGCGCGGTGGCCACCGCGGCGGTGCCCGGCGCCACCGAGGACGACGTCGCGGTGCTGGCGGTGGAGCACGCGCTGCGGCCGTCCCGGTCGACGAGCATGGAGGTGCCGGCCGAGCCGACCGCGCCGAGCCGGGTACGGCACTGGATGACCGCCCAGCTCACGGAGTGGCAGGTGCCCGAGTCGATCATCGGCGCGGCGGTGCTCTGCACCAGCGAGCTGACCACCAACGCCCTGCTGCACGCCGGCACGGCCGCCCGGGTGGAGATCGACCTCAGCCCGGAGCGGCTGCTGGTGTCGGTCGCCGACTCGGGCACCCGGGGCACGGTGACCCGCGCGCAGACCGACACGCTCAGCAGTCGGGGCCGGGGACTGGGGCTGATCGAGGAGCTGAGCGACGCGTGGGGGACGGACCCGACCGTACGCGGCTCGACGGTCTGGTTCGAGATCCTCATCCCGCCCGCGTGAGCGGTGCGTCAGTCCGGCCCGACGGGGTAGGAGGACCGTATGCCCACCGACAAGCCCACCGGCGTCCTCTTCGACGTGGACGGCACCCTGGTCGACACCACCTACCTGCACACCGTGAGCTGGTGGGAGGCGCTGCGCCAGACCGACCGGCCCGTACCCATGGCGACGATCCACCGCGCCATCGGGATGGGCTCGGACAAGCTGCTCGACCACCTGCTCGGCCCGGAGCGCGACCGGAGCGCGGACCAGAAGCTGCGCGCCGCCCATGACACCCTCTTCGCCGAGTACTGGGAGCGGCTGGTCCCGCTGCCCCGCGCCGCCGACCTGCTGCGCGCCTGCGCGGAGCGGGGACTTCGGGTGGTGCTGGCGACCTCCGCCGCCGAGCACGAGGTGACCGCGCTGCGCCGGGCGCTGGCCGCCGACGACGTGATCCACACGATCACCAGCTCGGCGGACGCGCGGGAGAGCAAGCCGGCGCCGGACATCCTGGTCGCCGCGCTGGAGCAGTCCGGGCTCGCCGCCGAACGCGTGGTCTTCGTCGGTGACTCGGTGTGGGACGTCGCCGCCGCCGGCGAGCTGGACATCCCCTGCGTCGGTCTGACCTGCGGCGGCACCGGCCGGGGCGAGCTGGCCGGGGCCGGTGCGGTGGCCGTCTACGAGGATCCCGCCGCGCTGCTCGCCGCCCTCGACGACTCGCCGGTCACCCGGGCGGGGTGACCGCCGCCGGCTCCGTCGCTCCGAAGAGGAATACGAGAAGTCTTCCGGGGGCAAGGACTTGCACCACCTGCCCGCACGCCGTGGGCGAGGCGGAGAGGTGGGGTCGTGGAGCCGGTAGACGTGGCGTTCGCGGTGGTCGGTCTGGGCGCGCTGCTGGCGGGGATCCTGCCCCGCGTGCTCGAACGCCGGCCACTGTCCATGCCGATCGCCTTCCTGGGGCTGGGCATGCTGGTCTTCCTCCTCCCCATCGGGCTGCCGGACCCCGACCCGCTCGCGCACCCGGAGATCGCCACCCACCTCACCGAGATCGGCGTCCTCGTCGCGCTGATGGGTGCCGGGCTGAAGATCGACCGGCCGTTGAGCTGGGCCCGCTGGTCGTCGACCTGGCGGCTGCTGGCCATCGCCATGCCGCTGTGCATCGTGGCGGTGGCGGTGCTCGGCTGGTGGTGGGCCGGGCTGGTCCCGGCCGCCGCGCTGCTGCTGGGGGCGGCCCTCGCCCCGACCGATCCGGTGCTCGCCGCCGACGTGCAGGTCGGCGAGCCCACCGACGTCGAGGACTCCGAGGACGAGGTCCGCTTCGCCCTCACCTCCGAGGCCGGGCTGAACGACGGGCTGGCCTTCCCCTTCGTGTACGCGGCCATCGCCATCGCCACCACCAGCCTCGCCCCCGGCGACTGGCTGGGTCACTGGCTCGGCGTGGACGT
>NZ_WAAS01000142.1:0-16346 GCF_008806585.1 Micromonospora sp. AMSO12t | reverse complement strand
CAGCCGCCCCCAGTCCTGCCCCCGGGCGCCCACCGTGGTCACCAGCCACCCGTTGTCGCCGTCGTACGCGGTGCGCCCCGCCGGCCGGATCCGCCGCGAGTGCTGCTCCCAGCAGTCCAGCAGCAGCTCGGCGCTCTCCCCCGCCGGGTCGTACGCGAGCACCTGCCGGGAGAGGTTCTCCAGCACCACCGGGCAGCCGGAGAGGTCGGCGGCCTGCCGCACCACCTCGCCGGGGCCGGCGCCCTCCACCGACAGCTCCGTGAAACGCTGATGGATCTCCTCCGTCGCCCGCAGCTCGGTCAACTGGGCGTCCACGATCAGCGCATGCACGGCCTCGGTGATCCGGACGAACGGGGTGGCCCGCCGCAGCTCGACCAGGGGCAGCCCGCGCCGCTCGGCGGCGGCGGCCATCACCCGGGGCACCGCGCTGACGTACCGGCGGCCCAGCTCGACGACCAGGCCGGAGACGCCCACGTCGGCCAGGTCGCCGATGAAGGCGCGCAGCCCGGCGTCGTCGGCGGGCAACCCGATCCCGGTGGTGAGCACCAGCTCGCCACCGCCGAGCAGCGGGGCGATGTCGGGCACCTCGGTCACGTGCACCCAGCGCACCGGGCGGTCGAGACCGGCGTCCCCGGCGACCAGGCGCGGAGCGCCGTGGCGGACCGGGTCCAGCGCGAGGACCTCACGGACGGTAGGGAACACGGGCGACACGCTACCGTCCGTGACATAGATCCCGCACGGGCAGCCGCCCCGTCCCGGGTTCGTGCCGCCAAGTGCGTACAACCGGCGCGACAACCGCTGCCGAGACCCGGTCGGAAGTTGGGCGTTATCGCGGAAGCCGAACAGCCTACCTGGGCCGCCGCAGGGGTCAGTCGGTCGGCCGTGTCAGCTACGGGTCACGATGCCGGGTGCTCGACCTGTGCGCGCACCTGCGTAAACATCTTGCTCGGATTGTCGGCCGGCTTGAAGCCTCCGAAGTGAATCACGCCAATGACGTGCGGGGAGGCCCACCCGCAGACTTCGACGCGGACGCCGGCGTTCTTGCTGGTGCCGCAGCGTGCTATGCCGCCCAGCGGTCCCGGCGCGACCGGCTTCACGTCGACGACCGCCGTCAGCGCGCCGAACACGGCGTCGAGCGTCGTTTCCGGTGCGACAACAGTGCCGGAGACCCCGCTGACAAGCACGAACCGGCTGTCGTCGGGTCGATGAACCCCGAGCTCCGCTGAATACTTCTCCTTCCCTGCTGCGTAGGCGGTACCCACCGCGCTGGTCGGCTCACCCTGGAGAAGCCTTTTGAAGCCGCCGATGTTCTGCTTGGTCATATCGTGCAGTCGTCGGTCGATCGATTCGTTCCAGCCGTCGAGCAGCGTCTCGGGCGCGTCGAGTCGTATCGAAACGACACTGGGGCTGCTGCTGGGCGAGTGGCCGGCAGCGGGCCGTGACTCAGCGGTGTCCGTCGGCCGCGTGCATCCAGCCGCAAGCAGGACCGCCAGGACCAGTGCGTTGGCCTTCGCGGCGCGAAGGGCGCCACCCGTAGGCGTTGTCGTCATGCTCCACGCTTCCTCTCGAGGCCGGCGGCGCACGATATCGCGACGGGCCCGCGTCGCAGCAGGCTGGCCACCGCTGCGATGCCGCCCGAGTGTGTCGGTTAAGCGAATGCCTACTTCAGCCAGGTCTTGGCCCAGTGGGGTGATCGCTACAGCATCCAGTCCGATCCTTACCAGATCCTTGTGATGTCACGTCAGTCCCGGGCCCGCGCCCAGTCGAGGAAGCGTTCCCGCAGGTCGAGAGGGCGCTCGGGGTTGAGCTGGGTGAGCTGGGCGTGGGCCTCGGCCATCAGCCCGCCCAGGTGGAACAGCAGGCCGATGCGGTCGCCCCGGTACTCCGCCAGCAGGCCGAGCCGACCTGGCGGACAGGGCCACTCCGCGCCGCAGTTGCGGCACCGCCAGAGCGGGCGCATTGGCAGGTGCGGAATTCTCCGGTACGCCATCAGCGCATCCGCAGGGCGATGGCGCGAGCCTCGTCGTGGTTCAACGGCAGCCACCACAGGAACCGGCGTACCACGTCGATCGGGTCGGGGCCGCCCGGGTGGCCCCGGAGATCGCGGATCGCGGTGGTGAGTAGGGCCGACATCACCGGCAGCAGGTCCCGCGACGCGGGATCCGGCATCGCCCGCAGCTCGGGGCAGGGCCAGGGCTCCGTGCACCTCCGGCACCGCCAGTCGGGCGAACCGGCTACGTGCGCCGCCACGAGAGGCGTTCGCCGTCGGCCCCTGGAAACACACACGTCGACCTCCGTCGGCAGGGACGGGCCGCCCGGAAGCGGACGGCCGGGGCGGACCCGCCCGAGCCCTCCGGGCGCCGAGCGGGTCCGCCTGCGTGACAGTCTGGTGAGCGCGCGACTACCGTCGGAAGGCATTCGGCCCGGTCGTGGCCGCGCTTCGACAGCGGTACGCCGGGCCAGGATCCCGAGTGGAACTCAGGCGACCTGTGTGGAGGAACTGTGGAGGAGCCGACCGCCGACCTGATTCGCACCCAGCTGCGGCGGATGCGGATGAGCGCCAACCTCAGCCAGGAGGAGTTCGGCCGTATGGTGCACTATTCGGCGTCGATGGTGTCCGCCGTGGAGACGGGCACCCGCCCGCTCGACCGGGCGTTCCTGGCCCGCGCGGATGAGGTGCTCCGCTCCGGTGACCTGCTCGTGGCGCTGCTGCGGATCGCCGAACGGGACCGGGAGCCCTCGTGGTTCCGGCCGTGGCTGGAGGCCGAACGTGCCGCCAGGCAGCTCCGATACTTCAATCCAGCTCTGGTCCCCGGCCTGTTCCAGACGGAGAACTACGCCCGCGCCGTGCTGCGCTTCAACGACACCTTCTCCGAGGCCGAGGTCGAGCGGAAGCTGGCCGCCCGGCTGGCCCGGCAGGAAATCCTTATCAGGGAGGACCCGCCGCAGATCGTGGTGGTCGTGGACGAGTCGGTGCTGAGCCGGACGGCCGAGGGACTGAGCGGGATCATGGTGGAGCAGGTCGGCCGGCTGATCGAGGTGGCCGAGCTGCCGCACGTCCACATCCACCTCGTCCCGAGGAGCACCGGGCTGCACATCGGGTCGTCGGGCCCGTTCGCCCTGGCCCGCTCCGCCGACGGCGGCTGGGTCGGGCACCTGGAACATCAGCTCGGCGGGGCCGTGGTCGACGACGAGGACGGGGTGGCTGCCCTGCTGGCCCGGTGGGAGAATGTCCGCACCGAGGCCCTGCCCCGCCGGCAGTCCATCGACCTGATGAAGGAAGTGCAGGCGCACCATGAACCTCAGTGACGCCGTGTGGCGCACGTCCACCCGCAGCGGGTCGAGTGGCGGCGAATGCGTCGAGGTCGCCGACAACCTGCCCGGCGTCGTCGCCGTCCGCGACAGCAAGGACCCGGCGGGGGCGGCACTCACCTTCACGCCGGCCGCCTGGACGGCGTTCCTCGGCCTCGCCAAGCGCGCCTGACCGACACGGCCCGAGGGCGCCTCCCGCCGAGCGTTCCTCGATGCAGCAGACCCTGGATCTTGGAGCACACCCTGTCGTGGGCCACCCGCTGATGGCGCACTGTTCGCGACTACGAGCGCCATCCCGAACACACGCCGCGATGCCGCAGTGGGCCATGGCCGTCGTCCTGACCCGACGGTTGGTCCGCTTCCACCGCACCGGCCGCCTCCGAACCGTCACCAGCCCCGCCTGACTCGAACGACGACCCGCTGCGCGTCCTGAGCCGAGGCGGTAACGAGATACGGTCGAGATCATGACCATCATCTTCCCCGACCTCGGCCTGCACCTGGGCGTCCTGGACGCCCTGCTGGACGACGCGATCGCCGCCGACGACCTCAAGGCGCTCATCGAGTCGACCGGCCCCGACGGTCCGGAGGACGGCTACCCAGGTCCAGGCCCGCGCCTGGAGGCGTCACTGAAGCTGTTACATGCCGTCACGGTGCCGCCGGCCGAGGCTGCAGCGATCACCGACTTGCAGTTCGACGGCGGCAGCGACATCTACATGCTGATCGAGCAGACCCTGGACATCGACACCGGCGGCGAGTCCGACGACTACAACGTGACGTCGCTGGAGGGCATTGACGCACTGTCCAGCCTGCGGTCCCTGGACCTGGACGGCCACGGCTATCGCCCAGGTCCGTTGGACCTGACCCCCCTGACCGGCCACCCGGCCCTGTCGGAACTGGTACTGACCGGGAAGTGCACGGGAGCGGCGGCGCTGGAGTCGCTGCCTGCGCTACACACCCTGGACGTCTCGCTGGCGCACCTCGACGACCCCGATGTCCTGACCCGCCTGGAGGCCCGCGGAACGACGATCAACCGCTGACCGCGCCACCGCAGAGGCCGTTGCCCTGCAGAGGCCGGGAGTCCTGGGCTTGATATGGCCCGCCCGCGTGAAGCCGTTGAATCCTGCTCGATCGGGTCAGGGCGCAGGCACGGGTCAGCCGAGTGCCTTGCGCAGCAGCGCCGTCAAGTGGTCCTGCTCGTCGGGCGAGAGTCGTCCGACCGCCGTGCGGGCGAAGGTGAAGGCCGTTGCGAACCGGTGGTTGATCTCGTCTCCCCGGGGGGTTCTCGCGACGAGCCGTGCGCGGCGGTCCCGGGGGTTCGGTTCGCGGGTCACAAGGCCGAGCGCTTCGAGACGCACGACGATCTGGGTGATGTTGGAGGCATCGCAGCCGAGTTCCTCGGCCAGGGCGCCCATGCCCCGTCGCTCATCGAGTCGCCCGAGCACACATGCCTGCGCCGGGCTGAGCGACAGCTCGGCTGCCGCCGTCTCGTAGGCGCGGTCGTACACGTCGACCAGGTCGAACAGGGCTGCTTCGGCCTCGGACGAGGGAGTCACGGGTCCGTTCGGCAGCGCCATGTCCCCCAGCCTAGATGAGTTGTTTGATTCGCTCAAATAGCTGTGATCCAATGATCCTTGATGCACTCAAGTAAACGAGGGGGGACGATGGGGAGCAGAGCCGAGCGCACAGCGGGCGACGCGATCGTGGCACCGCAGATGAACGCGGTCGTCCTTGACCGGTTCGGCGGAGTCGACGAACTCTCGTCGCGCCGGATACCGCTCCCGCAGGTCGGCGACGACGACGTCCTCGTCCGGGTGGAGTACGCAGGCGTCGGGTCCTGGGACGCGGGCGAGCGGGAGGGGGGATACGACGGCGTCTTCGGCGTCGCCTCGACCTTCCCCTACGTCCTCGGCTGGGACGCGGCGGGCACGGTGGCCGCGGTCGGGCGCAACGTCACGCGGTTCGGCGTGGGCGAGCGGGTCTACGCCGCGACGATGCCGGTGCCGCGTGGTGGCTCCTACGCCGAGTACGCCGTCGTCGAGGCGAAGTTCGTGGCTCGCGTGCCCGACCGGCTGCCGACCGAACAGGCCGGCGCGATGGCGTGGGACGCCCTGACCGCACTGAGCGGTCTCGACCTGCTCGGGCTGCGGCCGGACGAGACGCTCATGGTCTTCGGAGCCAGCGGGGGTATCGGCCACATGGCCGTGCAGCTGGCGCGACACAGCGGCATCCGGGTGTTGGCCGTGGCTTCTGGGGACGACGGTGTCGCCCTGGCCCGGCGGCTGGGCGCCGACGACGCCGTCGACGGTCGTCGAGACGACGTGTTGGCCGCGGCGTTCGAGTTCGCACCGGGCGGGCTCGCTGCGGCTCTGGTCACCGTGGGGGGCGAGATCGCCGAACGATCTCTGCGCGCGATCAGGAAGTCGGGACGGATCGCCTGGCCGAACGGTGTCCTGCCCGCGCCGGTGACGTCGCCGGGTGCGACGGTGTCGCACTACGACGGGGACCGGAGCCGCACCGCCACCGATCGGCTGAACGCGATCATCGAGGCGAGTTCCTTCGAGGTCCACGTCGCCCGGGCCTTCCCGTTGGCCCGAGCCGGGGATGCGCACCGCGCCCTGAATGATCACTATGTCGGGAAGCTGGCCCTCAAGGTCGGATAGGACCCGACAGACGGCCCGAGGTTCCCTGAGCGACACGGCCCGGAAGCCCCTCGACGTGAGGGACTTCCGGGCCGCATGACGATCGTGTCCAGGAGCCGTCGCTCAGTCGACGCCGAACTCCATCGCGGCGCGGTCGAGGGCCTCGTCGGCGGCGGAGGGGACGCCCCGGGAGGCGATGGCCTCCGCGCCGCCCTGCGGCATCGCGCCGATCAGCCCGGTCGAGGCGGCCTGCGCGGCGCCGACCATCCGCTGCGGGGCCGCGCCGCCGACCATGCCGAGGGTCGCGTACTGCTCAAGCTTCGCCCGCGAGTCGGCGATGTCCAGGTTGCGCATGGTGAGCTGGCCGATCCGGTCCGACGGGCCGAACGCCGAGTCCTCGGTACGCTCCATCGACAGCTTGTCGGGGTGGTAGCTGAACGCCGGGCCGGTGGTGTCGAGGATCGAGTAGTCCTCGCCCCGGCGCAGCCGCAACGTCACCTCGCCGGTGACCGCCGTGCCCACCCAGCGCTGCAACGACTCGCGCAGCATCAGCGCCTGCGGGTCCAGCCAGCGCCCCTCGTACATCAGCCGACCGAGGCGGCGGCCCTCGTTGTGGTAGTTCGCCAGGGTGTCCTCGTTGTGGATGGCGTTGACCAGCCGCTCGTACGCGGCGTGCAGCAGCGCCATGCCGGGCGCCTCGTAGATGCCCCGGCTCTTGGCCTCGATGATCCGGTTCTCGATCTGGTCCGACATGCCCATGCCGTGCCGGCCGCCGATGGCGTTGGCCTCCAGCACCAGGTCGACGGGGCTGCCGAACTCCTTGCCGTTGATCGTCACCGGGCGGCCCTGGTCGAAGCCGATCGTGACGTCCTCGGTCGGGATCTCCACCGACGGGTCCCAGAACCGGACTCCCATGATCGGGTTGACCGTCTCGATGCCGGTGTCGAGGTGCTCGAGGGTCTTCGCCTCGTGCGTGGCGCCCCAGATGTTGGCGTCGGTGGAGTACGCCTTCTCGGTGCTGTCCCGGTACGGCAGGCCGCGTTCGAGCAGCCACTCCGACATCTCCTTGCGCCCACCGAGTTCGGTGACGAAGTCGGTGTCGAGCCACGGCTTGTAGATGCGCAGCTGCGGGTTGGCCAGCAGGCCGTAGCGGTAGAACCGCTCGATGTCGTTGCCCTTGAAGGTCGAGCCGTCGCCCCAGATCTGGACGTCGTCGGAGATCATCGCCCGGACCAGCAGGGTCCCGGTCACGGCCCGGCCGAGCGGGGTGGTGTTGAAGTACGCCCGCCCGCCCGAGCGGATGTGGAAGGCCCCGCAGGTCAACGCCGCCAGGCCCTCCTCGACCAGGGCGGCGCGGCAGTCGACCAGTCGGGCGACCTCGGCGCCGTAGCTGAGCGCGCGACCAGGCACCGAGGCGATGTCCGGCTCGTCGTACTGGCCGATGTCGGCGGTGTAGGCGCAGGGAACGGCGCCCTTGTCGCGCATCCACGCGACCGCGACCGAGGTGTCGAGGCCGCCGGAGAAGGCGATGCCGACACGTTCGCCGATGGGCAGGGAGGTGAGAACCTTGGACACAAGGAAGATTATGCACTAGGCCGCATGGCCATGCAAACCCAGGGTGGGGACATGACCAGCGACAGCGGGACCCACCGCACGCCCGCACCGCCGCAAGGGTCCCGCTCTAGTAATAGTTGTCGATCGGCTGGCGCGCCTCGTCGAACAGCGCCGGCCCCTCGTACCGCACCGGGGGCAGCGGCGGGGTGACCGGCTTGACCTCCTCGAACTGTTCGGCGGACAGGGCGTACACCACCCGGCCGAGGCCGGACCGGTCGATCGCGGTCGCGCACATCGGGCAGGGCTGGCAACTGGTGAACATGGTGGTGCCGGCGGCCACGTCGGGAGCGAGTTCCCGAGCGGCCCAGCGGGCCAGCTTCAGTTCCGGGTGGGCGGTGATGTCCGAGTCGGAGACCACGGTGTTGTGGTCCTCGATCAGGACGGTGCCGTCCGCACCGACCAGCAACGAGCCGAACGGCCGTTCGCCGGATGCCCCGGCCTCGCTGGCGAGTTCCACCGCACGGCGGAGAAATCTCTCGTCGTCAGGGGTCATCGGTCCTCCTGGGATCTGTGGTACGCGGCCACGGCCGCAAGGGTCTGCCAGGCGCGTTCGGGCTGGCGGATCTCGGTCAGGTCGCCGTTGAACGGGTCGAGCACCACCGTTTCCGCCCCGAGCAGACGGATCTGGTCGATGTCAGCGATGATCTGCTCGATGGTGCCGACACCGGCGAGCCGGTCCGGGGCGGTGACCACTTCTCGGGTCTCCCGGAGTCCGATGCGTGGCATCAACGCGGGCACCGGCCGGCCCAGTTCGTCGGCGGTGGCCTTCAGCCGCCCCGCTGCGTCCGCCAGCCATCCGGGCGTGACCCGCAGCGGGTGCCAGGCGTCACCGAGCAGTACCGCGCGACGAATGCCGGCGTCGCTGTTGCCGCCGACCCAGATCGGGATCGGGGTCGTATCGTAGTCGTCGGTGTTCCGCCAGGCGTCGCGCATGACGTGCAGGTACTCATCGGTCAGCGCGCCGCGCCGCCGGAACGGCACGCCGAGCGCCTCGAACTCCTGCCGGGCCCAGCCGACGCCGACGCCGAGGACGAGCCGGCCGCCGCTGAGCCGGTTGAGGTTCGCCGCCATCCGGGCGGTGAGCAGCGGGTGCCGGTACGGGACGATGAGCACCGTGGTGCCCAGCCGGACCCGGCGGGTCACCCCGGCCAGCCAGGACAGCGTGGTGAACGGCTCGTAGAACGGCGCCGGATACTGCTCGGCCACGTCCGGGGTCACCGCGATGTGATCGGAGACCATCAGCAGGTCGAAGCCGAGGCCCTCGACCGTCTGCGCCCACCGTCGCAGCATTTCGGGGTCGGTGCCCGGGGCAAAGTTCGGTACGTTGACGCCAATTTGCACGGGTTCCACGCTAGCCGGGGTGGGTTCCGTGTGTGAACATCGCGTTCCCTGCCTTTGCTGGCTTTTGCCGTGGATCCACCGGCAAGATGGCCCGATGGCCGAGAATCTTGACGCTGTCGATTGGTCCATCCTGATCGAGTTGCAGGGCGACGGCCGGCTGCCGATCACCGAGCTCAGCCGCCGGGTCAAGCTGAGCGCGTCGGCCACCAGCGAACGGGTGAGGCGGCTGGAGGCGACCGGTGTGATCAGCGGCTACCGCGCCGAGGTCGACCTAGCCAAGGCGGGCTTCGCCGTGCTCGCGGTGGTCCGGCTGAAGTACCCCGGCAGCCGGCACGAACCGCTGCGCCAGCTGCTGGAGCGACGGTCGGAGATTCTGGAGTGCCTGCGCACCACGGGAGACGACTGTTACGTGCTGAAGGTGGCCGCGACGTCGATGGCGCACCTCGAACAGGTCGTCGACGATCTCGCCGGGTTCGGCAGCACCACCACCAACGTGGTCTACAGCGCCACCCTGCCCTATCGCGGCCCGCGCCTGTCGCCGCCCCGCTCGTGACCGGGGCACGAACGCCCCCCGCGGCTGAAGCGGAGCACTAGGCCGGGTCGTCGCGGCCCAACTCCCAGCAGGCCACGGCGGTGGCGGCGGCGACGTTGAGCGAGTCGACGCCGCGGCGCATCGGGATCACCACCCGGACGTCGCTGCCGTCCATCGCCGCCCGGGTCAGGCCGGCGCCCTCGGCCCCCATGAGCAGCGCGGCGCGGGCCCGCTGCGCCGCGTCGAGCCGCTGGATCGGCACCGCGTCCGGCGCCGGGGTCATCGCCAGCACCGTGAAGCCGGCCGCGCGGACGTCGCCGAGCGCGTCCGGCCAGGGCTCCAGCTTCGCGTACGGGATTGCGAAGACCTCGCCCATGCTGACCCGGACGCTACGCCGGTAGAGCGGGTCGGCGCAGGTCGGCGAGAGCAGCACGGCGTCCACGCCCAGCGCGGCCACCGCCCGGAAGATGGCCCCCAGGTTCGTGTGGTTGTTCACGTCCTCCAGGATCACCACCCGCCGCGCGGCGGCCAGCACCTCGGCGGCGGGCGGCAGCGGCTTGCGCCGGAACGACGCCAGCACGCCCCGGTGCACGTGGAACCCCGTGGCCCGTTGCAGCACGTCCTGCGTGGCGGCGTAGACGGGGGCGTCGCCGGTGTCCAGGTCGGCGAGCTGGTCGACCCGCTTGGCGTCCACCAGGTACGACCGGGCCGGATAGCCGGCGCGCAGCGCCCGGCGCAGCACCAGCTCGCCCTCGGCGATGAACAGGCCGTGCGGCGGTTCCCAGCGGGTACGCAGCTCGACGTCGGTCAGCGCGCGGTAGTCGGCGATCCGGTCGTCGTCGGGGTCGGTGATCGGGTGGATGGGCACCCGCCGATTCTGCCGGACGCGCCGCAGCCGCCCCGGGCCGCCCGACACCGGCGCACCCCGTGGCGTTTTGTCCCGGGAAAGACGGGAATGGCGGGCCGGAGCGGCGGAGCGACGGAAGGACAGTCAGGTGAACGCACGTCCCATGGGCACGCCGGGGCCGGCCCGCATCGACCAGCCGGACGGATGGCGCGTCGACCTGGGTCCGCTGCCCCGCGACGCCACCGTCGCGGACCACATCGTGCACCGGTTGGCCGGCTGGGGCGTCCGCCGCTACTTCGGCTATCCCGGCGACGGCATCAACGGCCTGACCTCGGCGCTGCAACGCACCCGGGACCGGGCTCAGTTCGTCCAGGTCCGCCACGAGGAGACCGCCGGCTTCGCGGCGTCGGCGCACGTCAAGTACGGCGGCGGGCCGCTCGGCTGCGCGCTGGTGACCAGCGGCCCCGGCGCGATCCACCTGCTCAACGGGCTGTACGACGCCAAGCTGGACCACCAGCCGGTGGTCGCCCTGGTCGGCCACACCGCGCTCACCGCCGAGGGCGGCGGCTACTACCAGGAGGTGGACCTGCTCGCCCTCTACAAGGACGTCGCGGCCGCCTTCCTGGCCCAGCTCGACCACCCCAGCCAGGTCCGCCACCTGGTCGACCGGGCCTGCCGCACGGCACTGGCCCGGCGTACCGTCACCGCGCTGGTGCTGCCGTCCGACATCCAGGACAAGCCGGCCGTGCCGGAGCCACCGCACGCGCACGGCTACTACCGCACGAGCGACGTGCCCAGCAGCGCCCCGACGGTGCCGCCGGAGGCGGACCTGCGCCGCGCCGCCGAGGTGCTGGGCGGCGGCGAGCGGGTCGCCATGCTGGTCGGGCAGGGCGCGCTCGGCGCGGTGGACGAGGTCCGCGCGGTCGCCGACCGGCTCGGCGCGGGGGTGGCGGCGGCGCTGCTCGGGTTCGCCGCGGTCGACCACCGGGAGCCGTGGGTGACCGGCGCGATCGGCCTGCTCGGCACCCGGCCCAGTTGGCAGCTGATGAACGAGTGCGACCGGCTGCTGATCGTGGGCAGCAACATGCCGTACTCGGAGTTCTACCCGCCGCAGGAGCAGGCCCGGGCGGTGCAAATCGACCGGGACGGCACCCAGTTGGGGCTGCGGTACCCGACCGAGGTGAACCTGACCGGGGACGCCGCCCCCACCCTGCGGGCCCTGCTGCGCGAGCTCGGCCCCGGCCCGGGACCGACCCGCTGGCGGGCGACGATCGGCAAGGCCACCACCGCCTGGCGCCGTACGCAGCGGGAACTGGCCGGGCAGGCCGCCGACCCGGTCAACCCGCAGCTGCTCTTCGCCACCCTCAGCGACCGGCTCCCCGACGACGTGATGATCTCGGTCGACTGCGGCACCACGACCGCCTGGTACGCCCGGCACCTCCAGGTCCGCCCCGGCATGCTGGCCAGCCTCTCCGGCACCCTGCTCTCGATGGGCGGCGCGATGCCGTACGCGCTGGCCGCCAAGTTCGCCCACCCGGACCGTCCGCTGGTGGCCCTGATCGGCGACGGCGCGATGCAGATGAACGGGGTCAACGAGCTGATCACGGTGGCCAAGTACTGGCGGAGCTGGTCGGACCCCCGCTTCGTGGTGCTCGTGCTCAACAACCGGGACCTGGCCTTCGTCAGCTGGGAGCAACGCTCCAGCGAGGGCACGCCGATGTTCCCGGACAGCCAGCAGCTGCCCGACATCGGCTACCACCGGTGGGCGGAGGTACTGGGCCTGCACGGCGAGCTGGTCGACGCGCCGGAGCAGGTGCCGGGCGTCTGGGACCGGGCGCTGGGCGCGGACCGGCCCGTGGTCGTCAACGCGCTGGTCGACCCGGCCGAGCTGATGCTGCCGCCGCACTTCACCGCCGAGCAGGCCCGCAACACCGCCGCGGCCGTGCTGCGCGGCGACACCGACTGGGCGGGCATCATCCGGCGGGGCCTGCCCACGGCGGTCGCCACCCTCAGGCCGGGGCGCGGCCGAGGCTGACCGGGGAGGCTCTGCCGCCGCCGAGGCTGACCGGGGAGGCCGTGCCGCCGCCGAGGCTGACCGGACGGAGGGGTGCGCCCTGACGGGCCCCGCGCGGCCAGGCGTCAGCCGGCCCGGTGGTACCGCAGCAGCACGGACCTGCCGTCGAAGGTCCGCGACTCCGCCAGGCGGAACTTCATCCGCTCGGTGGCGGCGAAGACCGGCTTGCCGCCGCCCAGCACCACCGGGTGCACGAAGATCTGATACTCGTCGATCAGGCCGAGGTCGGTCAGCGCGGCGGCGGCCTCGGCGCCACCGTTGAGCAGCAGGTCACCGCCCGGCTGCTCCTTGAGCGCGGTCACCTCCCTGGCGAGGTCCCCGCCGCCGACCACCCGGGCGCCGTGATCGGCCCCGGTGAGCGTGCGCGAGAGCACCACCTTCGGCGTCCGCCGCCAGATCGGCACGAACGCGAGGTCGTGCGGGTGGTCGGAGATCGACTCCGCCTGCGGCCAGTAGGCGGCCATGAACTCCCAGACCCGGCGGCCGTAGACGAGCGCGCCGGCCCGGTCGCACTGCTCCAGCGAGAACGCGGACAGCTCCGGGCCCATCTCCGGCCAGTCGAACTCGCCGTTCGGGCCCTCGATGAACCCGTCGAGCGACTGGTGCACCCCGTAGACGATCTTCCGCATGGCGCTGCTCCTCCTGACCCCTGACGCCCCCTCGTGGGCGCTTTCGCCAGGTGGTCGGAGCGGCCCCGCCCGATCCGACAGCCCGGCACCACCTTCTCAAGATTTTTCCTGGGGCTTGTTCGGGACGGATACCGTGCCGCTCATGCGCCGTCCGATGATCATTGCTCTGATCGGCGTCGACGGGGCCGGAAAGACCACCCAGGCAAGGGCGCTGGCCGCCCGGCTGAGGGCGGCCGGGGTGCCGGCCAGCTACTTCGAGAACGCTGGCGGCCGGCCCGTCTGGAACCGGCTCGCGCAGGCGCTGGGCCGCCGCGACGGGCCGCACCTGTTCGGCCACACCGGCTACGTGACCATCGAGGCGACCGTACGCTGGCTCGCCATCGCCCGGGCAGTGCTGGCCGCCCGGCTGACCGGCAGGACGGCGGTCATGGACCGCTGGTCCTGGTGCCAGTACGTGGTGATGCGGGCCCGCGGCGACCGGGGCGGGCGGTTGGTCCGCCTGGCGTACGCGATCTTCCCGCGACCGGAGCTGGTCTGCTTCCTGGCGGTCTCGCCCGAACGGGCGCAACAGCGGGTGCTGGCCCGGGGCATCGACACCGAGGAGTTGACCCACCTGCGGGCCCTGGACACCGGCTACCGGGGGCTGCCGGAGTTCGGCTCGTTCACCGTCGTCGAC
Source organism: Micromonospora sp. AMSO12t (assembly GCF_008806585.1). Lineage (NCBI taxonomy): Bacteria > Bacillati > Actinomycetota > Actinomycetes > Micromonosporales > Micromonosporaceae > Micromonospora > Micromonospora sp. AMSO12t. Next base: position 2,682 of record NZ_WAAS01000142.1, on the reverse strand, counting down.
GCGGACGGCGACCCGGTCGACGTCGGCGCTGCCCTCGACCAGGTGGTCCGGGCCGCTCTCGCCCGCTCCCGCTGACCTCCGGTCCCCGTCGGCCGACCGACCGACATCGGGACCGGGACCGGGACCGATGTCGGCGTCCCTGCTGGCGCAGTAGGGCGGCGGGCAGGCCGAGGGCGCGTATCCCCCGGTCGTGCCCTGTCGAGCTGCCCGCACAGGTGGGGCAGCCCAGCCACCCGAAGCAGGGCAGAGGCAGGGCAGCCACCCCGAAGCGGGGCAGCCGGCCAGCAGCGGCACGGTGGCGGTCAGCCGCGGCGCTCCAGCCAGCGGCGCAGGTCGGACAGGCGCTGATCGTCCGGGGCCGACGGCCGCCGCTCCTCGGACGGGCGGCGCTGTTCGACCGGCGGACGCTCCACCGGGCGGCGCGGGTCGCCGACCAGCTCGCGGCTGGGGGCGGCGAACTTCTTCTCCGGCTCGCCCGCGACGGCGGTGCCGATGACCCGGGCGACCGCGTCGATCACCCGCGCCTGCACGGCCGCGCCCACCGAGTCGGTCGGGTCGTCCGGGTTGGCGGCGATGCCCGCGACCGCCACCTGCGGGGTGAAGCCGACGAAGGTCTCGGTGGCGTTCTTCTCCGAGCTGCCGGTCTTGCCGGCCACCGGCCGGCCGTCGAGGATCCGGTTCACCGAGGTGGCCGTGCCACCGTTGCACTGCGCGAGCGTGGACTGCTGGCCGACCGGGCAACGGGCGGCGTCGGTCGCGGCCCGGGCCACGTCGGCGTCGAGCACCCGGCGGCAGGACGGGTCGCCGACCGGCACCCGCTGGCCGTCGGCGGCGGTCACCGAGACCACCGGCAGCGGCGCGCAGTACGTGCCCTCGGCGGCCACCGTGGCGTACGCGTTCGCCAGGTCGAGCGGGGTGGTGGCGGTGACGCCCAGGGTGAACGAGCCCCAGTTGGCGGCGTCGTTCTCGGCGAACGTGGCGTCGGCGTCGGCCCGGAAGGTGATGCCGAGGCGCTTCGCCATCTCGACCACCTTCTCCTGCCCGACCTGCTCGGCCAGCCACACGAAGTACGTGTTCACCGAGCGGCCGAAGCCGTCCCACATCATCCGGTAGCCGTCCATCCACTCCGGGTTGGCGTTGGCCGGGCACCACCGGCCGTCGCAGCTGCCCTCGCCCTCGGCGGCGTACCGGGTGGGCAGCCGGCTGGGCGCGTCGAAGCCGGTGGACAGCGGCTTGCCGGCCTCCAGCGCGGCGAGCATGGTGAAGAGCTTGAACGTCGAGCCGGCCTGGTAGCCGGCCACGCTGTCGCCGCCGGAGATCAGCGGGTTGACGGTGTTGGGGCGGTTGGCCTGCCCGTCCGGGTTCGCGTCGAGGCTGTAGTGCCGGTTGACCGCCATCGCCAGCACCCGGCCGGTGCCCGGTTCGACGGCGGCGATCGGCAGGGCGCGCTTGTTGTCGTAGGAGTAGACGCTGGTGGCCTGCTTCTGCGCGGTGGCCTGGATCTTCGGGTCCAGCGAGGTCACCACGGTGTAGCCGCCGCGGCGCAGGGCCTGCTCGCGCTCCTCGACGGTCGCGCCGAACTCCGGCTGCGCGAGCCACCACTGCCGCAGGTAGTCGCAGAAGAAGCCCCAGTCGTCGTGGCCCTCGGCCACGGCGGTGCAGCCGTTGGGCTGGGCCGTGGGGCGCAGTGTCGGCTTCTCGGCCCGGGCCCGCGCGGCCTCGTCGGCGCCGATCGCGCCGGTGGAGACCATCGAGTCCAGCACGTAGCCGCGCCGCTCCAGCGCGGCGTCCGCGTCGCCGTCGATCGGGCTGTACGCCTCCGGCGACTGCACCAGGCCCGCCAGCAGCGCCGCCTCGCCGAGGGTCAGCTCCGCCGGAGACTTGGCGAAGTAGCGCTGGCTGGCCGCCGCGATGCCGTACGCCCCGGAGCCGAAGTACGCGATGTTCAGGTAGCGGTTGAGGATCTCGTCCTTGCTCAGGCGCTGCTCCAGCGCCGAGGCGTACCGGATCTCCTGGATCTTGCGCCCGACGGTCTGCTCGGTGGCCGCGGCGCGCTCCTCGGCGGTGCGGGTGGGGTCGGTCTTGAGCACGTTGCGGACGTACTGCATGGTCAGCGTGGAGCCGCCCTGCTGGCCGCCGCCGGAGACGTTCGACACCACGGCCCGCAGCAGCCCGCGCAGGTCGGCACCGCCGTGGTCGTAGAAGCGCCGGTCCTCGGCCGCCACGATCGCCTGCCGCATCACCGGGGCGATCTCGTCGAGCGGCACGTCGGTGCGGTTGACGTCGTAGAACGTGGTGATCAGCGTCCTGCCGTCGTTGGCGTAGAGGTAGGAACGCTGCGGCGTGACCGGGGTGCGCAGGGCCTCGGGCAGCCCCGCGTACGACCCGACTGCGGCCTTGGCGGCGAACCCGAGCAGCAGGTTTCCCGGCAGCGCGGCGACCGCCAGGACGAGGCCGGCGAGCACGCCGGCGAGCAGCACGGTGAACAGCCGCGACAGCGGCGGGCGGGGTGGGGCCATGGTCCCCAGGATTGCCACGTAACGGGCCAACCGACCACCCCCGCGGCCCGGTTGTCAGCAATTTCACCGCCCGTGACCAGCGACTTCCCATCCCACCGCTCTCGCCGGCACCGCTGGCCCCGGAGGCCCCGAGCACCCCGGCGGGTCAGGTGGGCAGGGGGCC